>JAITDR010000028.1 GCA_031282465.1 Desulfovibrio sp. | reverse complement strand
CTTCTCACTCCCGCCGTGGAGGCTGCCGAGCGCGGCGTCGCCGTGCCCCCGGTCATTGCCGCCAAATGGGCCGAATCTGCGCCTCTTCTGAAAGATTACCCCGGCTGGGCGCAGACCTTCATGCCCTTCGGACGCGCTCCCGAGGTCGGAGAAAAATTCGTCTTCCCCGGCGCGGCAAAGCTGCTGCGGCTCTTGGCCCAAGGCGGCGTTCGGGAGTTTTACGAAGGCAAAGCGGCCGAGGCACTCGTCGGCTGGTCCGAGAAAACCGGCGGCTCCCTCGTCGCGGACGACCTGCGCGCTTTCCGGCCCGAATGGGTCACGCCTCTTTCCGTGGAATACCGGGGCTGTGAACTGCACGAAATCCCCCCCAACGGCCAAGGGATCGCCGCTCTGGTCGCTCTGGGGATTCTCAGGCATTTCGACTTGTCCGCTCTGAAGCCGGATTCGCCGGAAAGCCGGCACATGCAAATTGAAGCGTTGAAACTGGCCTTTGCCGATATTCGCCGCTATGTCGCCGACCCGAAAAGCATGCGCGTTACGCCCGGAGAACTCCTGGACCCGGACTACCTTGCCGGACGGGCCGCGCTCATTGACCCGCGCAGGGCTTCTTTTTACGGACCAGGCGCCTTTTCGTCCGGCGGCACAGTGTACCTTGCAGCGGCGGACGAAAAGGGCATGATGGTGTCCTTCATTCAGTCCAACTATATGGGTTTCGGATCAGGCGTCGTCGTGCCCGAATACGGTATAAGCCTGCAGAACAGGGGAACCGCCTTTTCCGCCGATCCCGCGTCCCCCAATGTCGTCGCGCCGGGTAAACGGCCTTTCCATACCATAATCCCCGCTTTTCTCACTCAGGACGGAAAACCCCGCATGAGTTTCGGCGTTATGGGCGCAGACGTGCAGCCGCAAGGGCACATCCAGACCCTTGTCCGCATGCTGGACTACCGCCAGCAGCCCCAGGCGGCGTGCGACGCCCCGCGCTTCAAAGTGAACGTCGATTTCTCCGTCAATCTTGAATCAAGGGACGACCCCGCGTTGCAGGCGGCGCTGGAGTCTATGGGACACACCGTCCGCATCGACCCGATCTATCACGGCGAATCCGGGGCAGGGCAGTTCATCTGGCGTCTATCGGACGACCCGGATCACGGGTATGTCGCAGCGAGCGATACCCGCCGCGACGGATGCGCCTGCGGTTTTTAGCGCGGTTCAACTCTGAAAGCATACATGAACGTGGCGGGGTGTTTTGCGCGGCGGCATGGGCCGCCTATATTGAGCGGAGTGAGGCTGAGGGTGAGCCTGTGCCGGAGGAAGCCGTTGTCCGGATGATTCCGGCTCCGCAGATATCCACATAACGGAACAAGGCAGGCTTTATATTCAGGTACGGGAGAAATCCTTCTAAGGTCCTGATGTGGTGGAGTTTCTTCGGCATTTGCTCAGGTATATTCCCGGCAAATTGCCGGTACTATGGGATGGTTCGGCAATCCACAGGAGCCGGGATATTGGGGCTTGTAGCCCGCAGGGAAAAATTGCGAATTGAGCGGGCATTGACTTGCAACTGAAAAATGGTATTATTTTCTCCATGAACAGCAAAAACCGTAAGACGTTGGAAGCCATATTTGCCGATCCCGTCAGACCGGGCATCAAATGGGCCGACATTGAGGCGTTGTTCATCGCTTGCGGCGGAGTGCTGGAAGAAGCGCGAGGGTCGCGTGTGTGCGTGGAAGTCAACGGCGTGGTCGCCCACTTCCACCGTCCGCACCCACAGCCGGATACCAACAAGGGTGCAGTTGGATCCGTCCGGCGCTTTCTTGAAAACGCTGGGGTAACACCATGAGCATACTGACATACAAGGGCTATCAGGGCAGTTTTGAATACGATCCGGATGCCGATATTTTTCACGGCGATGTCTTGCACCTTATTGATGTCATCACCTTTCAGGGCCGTTCCATTGATGAACTCAAGGCCGCGCTGGCGGAATCCATTGAGGTGTATCTTGAATATTGCGCGAAGAAGGGGAAAGAGCCGCAAAAGCCTTTTTCCGGCACATTCAACGTACGCCTTACTCCTGAAATCCACCGGCGCCTTGCCGTGCAGGCGGCCCATGACGGCGTGAGCCTCAATAAATGGGTGGCGAAAACTCTTGAGGAGGCCGTTTCGGAACAACACGCCTGATCTCCTATCTTCCCGTCGCATAGGGCTTCTGACACACCAAATCCTTGATGACAAAGACGTTACTGGTATCCGCATTTTCCCCTAAACATTTTCTAGAAAATGTGCTGTGCCATGAGGCATGAAAACGCTCAGCAAGACCAGTCAGGATACCCGAGAGTTCAGGCGACTTCGGGCAGTGGAACTTTATGAACAGAACCGGCGGCCTGTTCGCATAGCAGAGGTTTTGGGTGTGACTCGCGGGGCCGAGAGTCAGTGGCTGAAACTTTATCGGGAAAAGGGCATCGAAGCCCTTCGGTACAAAAAGGTATCCCCAAAACCAGCCTTGCTTTCACTGTCACAATAATCGGAAGGGCATCTTTTCATCACAGTCCTTGCCTACCAATGCGTACAGGCGATTCGCAGTCGACTGAAATTGCAGGGAATTACTGATAGCCGGCAAAGTTTACGCAGCACGCTTCGCACACAGCAGCGCGTAAGCGCAACCTTCCGGCAACGCAAGGGCGCCACCTTGCATATTCGCAAGAACACCATGGCCGAAGCCGGACAGCAGCGCATCTATGCGGCCCTTGGTCTTGATGAGCACCCAGGAGGGGTAAGCCGGCACTCTGTGTCTGTCGCAAATACAAGCATGTAGTGCCTGTACTCTGGCGCGCATGCCTCAATATACTGAATATATTACTTTTTTGCTGCAAGTTAAACTTGGGTTAAGGTGTCCATACACTGCGGCAGGCGACGGGCATGCGCCAGCCCACTCCGAAGGCCTGCGCGGTGATTTTGAGGACAGGCGCGGCCTGCCGGCGTTTGAATTCCGCCCCCTGCACCAGCGCCGCCACTTTCAAGACGGTTTCCCGCGCATGTCCGGCCGCTGCGACTTCATCCGGACACAGGCGTTCTTCAAGCATAAGCCGGAGAACGGCGTCCAACTCGTCATAGGGGGGCAGGCTGTCCTGATCCGTCTGGTTCGGGCGCAGTTCCGCCGAAGGCGGCTTGGTCAGGACATTATCCGGAATACACGGGCCGCGCTCGGCATTCAGCCTGCGGCAAAGCCTGAATACGTCGGTTTTGTACACGTCTCCGATAACGGCCAACGCCCCGCACATGTCCCCGTATATCGTGCAGTAGCCTACGGAAATTTCCGATTTGTTGCCCGTTGTCAGCAAAAGTTTGTTGAATTTGTTGGCAAAGGCCATGAGCAGGTTGCCCCTGATGCGCGCCTGCAGATTTTCCTCGGCCACATCCGGCGCGCGTCCGGCAAAGTCCTGCGCGAGAACGGCGTCATAGGCGCGCATGACCGGCTCTATGTTCAGGGTGCGGGTTTCTATGCCGAGATTGTGCGCGAGTTCCCGCGCATCGGCCAGACTGTGCCCGCTGGAGTACGGCGAAGGCATAAGCAGGCCGAGGACCTTGTCCGGCCCCAGGGCCTGCACCGCCACAGCCGCCGTCAGCGAAGAGTCTATGCCGCCGGACAACCCCAGAACGACCGAGGATTGACCTGTTTTCAGGCAATAGTCACGTGTGCCCGTGACCAGCGCCTGCAGGATTTCCGCTTCGGGAGCGCTTTCGTCCATGACCGGGAAGGGGGTCGGAGCGGGAATATCGACAAGGAGCAGGTCTTCTTCAAAGTCTCGCGCTCTTGCGGCGAGCGCCCCGGCGGGAGCGGCAAGCATGCTGCGGCCGTCGAAAATCAAATCGTCGTTGCCGCCGACCGCATTGACATACACGGCGTGCGCCGCGTATTTCCGGGCCAGACGTGTCAGCATGTCCTCGCGCCGGGACTGCTTGCCCACAGTAAAGGGTGAGGCGGAGACATTGACGAGCAGGTCAAAAGGAGGATGCTCGGCCAGAGGCTCCACGGCATAGGACGGGACGGTAAGGAAGGCGCTGTCGTTCCAAATGTCCTCGCACACCGTGAGGGCCAGGCGCAGGCCGTGGTGCTCAATCAGGCAGGGCGAGTCGCCCGGCTCAAAATAGCGCGCCTCGTCAAAGACATCGTAGGTAGGCAGGAGCCGTTTGTTGTAACGGGCCTC
>JAITDR010000207.1 GCA_031282465.1 Desulfovibrio sp. | reverse complement strand
ACCGATCCGGCAAAGTTGTCCAAAGCGTCTTCCAGCGCGCGCATAGTGTTGACGTCCAGGTCGTTGGTAGGCTCGTCCAGAAGGAGCAGATTGGCGCCGGCCTTGAGAACGAGTGCCAGATGTACGCGGTTTCTTTCTCCGCCGGAGAGCGTGTCCACCTTCTTCTGTTGCTCCTGCCCGCTGAAGTTGAAGCGGGAGCAGTACGCGCGCGCGTTTATTTCCCTGTTGCCCAGAGAGATGACGTCGCGGCCTTCGCTGACGATTTCGTAGACGCTCTTGCCGGGGGTAAGGGTTTCGCGGCTCTGGTCCGCCCATGCTGTTTTCACACTGTCGCCGATGCGCAGGATACCGGAATCCGGCCTTTCGCGGCCGGCGATCATACGGAACAGAGTAGTTTTGCCGGCACCGTTGGGGCCGATGATGCCGACTACGGCACCCGGCGGCACGGAGAAATTCAGGTTTTCGACCAAGAGCTTGTCACCGGCGCGTTTTGTCACGTTTACGGCTTCGACGACCAACTTGCCCAGACGAGGTCCGGGCGGGATATAAATTTCCAGGTCCGGGGCGCGGCGTTCGGCTTCATGGGAGAGCAAGGCCTCGTAAGCATGAATGCGAGCCTTACTTTTGGCGTGACGCCCCTTGGGCGCCATGCGTATCCACTCCAGTTCGCGCTGTAGGGTTTTGGCGTGCTCCGAAGCGGTTTTTTCCTCATCCGTCAGGCGTTTTTGTTTTTGTTCGAGCCAGGAGGAATAGTTGCCTTTCCAGGGAATACCGCGTCCGCGGTCGAGTTCCAGTATCCAGCCGGCCACGTTGTCCAGAAAATAGCGATCGTGGGTCACGGCTATGACGGTTCCGGAGAAGTTTTGCAGATAACGCTCAAGCCAAGCTACAGATTCGGCGTCGAGATGATTGGTGGGTTCGTCCAGAAGCAGAATGTCCGGGGCGGTCAGAAGCAGACGACAGAGGGCTATGCGCCGACGTTCCCCGCCGGAAACAACTGAAACGGGCGTGTCGGGCGGCGGGCAGCGCAGGGCGTCCATGGCCATCTCCAGGCGTGAGTCCAGTTCCCAGATGTTTTTGTTGTCCATTTCCTCCTGAATTTTCGCCTGACACGCAAGAAGTGCGTCCATTTCATCCGGCTCGAGAGGCTCTGCAAACTTGGCGTTGACGGCGTCGAAATCGTTGCGGACGGCAATGAGGTCCGCGACGCCTTCTTCCACGATTTCGCGTACCGTGCGTTGTTCATTGACCAGGGGTTCCTGCTCCAGCAGGCCGACGCTCAGGTTCGGGGCGAAGACGGTTTTTCCGTCGAAATTGTGGTCGACGCCCGCCAGAATGTGGAGCAGGGAACTTTTGCCTGAGCCGTTCAGGCCCAGGACGCCGATTTTGGCTCCGTAAAAATAGGAAAGCGAAATATCTTTGAGAACTTCTTTTTGACCGTATCTCTTGGACACACGGATCATGGAATAGATAATTTTGTCCGGTTCGTTGCTCACGGAGTATCCTTATGGTTGTTCGGGTCGGTGTGGGGGCGGCATGACGGTAGGGGAGAAAGTCGAGGTGTTCTTTTGCGGGGGGCTCCGTAAACTTCCTCGGCAGGCCGGCTTGAGCAGGCGCAAGATCAAGTTATGTTCCCGGGGGGATTTGTGCCCGGAATGTCGGGTACCTTCGCAGTGCGGCAGTCGAAACGCAACAACGCGGAACGGCGGGAACGCCGTTCCTGCGGCGGAGTCGGCCGGCGGTCAGGCCGGGATGCCGAGCACCCTGCGGGGGTCTATGCCGGAAGTTTCGGGAGGCAGGCAACGGGCTATGCCCGCAACGCCGTCTTTGGCCAAGTCGCATTCGTGCAGGCACATGGCGTGTCCGTCCGGATCAAGGGCCAGGGTGACGACGGGCAGTATGGGATTGTTGTAATTGCTGCCGGTGACCACGCCTCTGTATCCGTCCTGCAGTTCCACCACGCTGCCGACCGGATAAATGCCCACGAGGCGGACAAATTGTTCCAGAATGACCGGATGGAATTGTTTTTTACGCATCTGGTACATAACTCCCAAGGTGCGATGGGGGTAAAGCGCGTCTTTGTACGGTCGGCGGCTGGACAGCGCATCATAGGTGTCGGCTATGCCTGTGATGTGTCCTATTTCGGATATCGAGTCACCGGAAATACCCTTAGGATAGCCGGAACCGTTATAGCGCTCGTGGTGCTCAAGGGCGGCCTTGACGGTTTCGTCGTACGCGCTCCCGCCGGCGGACATGAGTTCGCAGCCGAGCGCAGGATGGCGTTTCACCAGAGTCTTTTCGGTATCACTGAGTTTGCGTTTCGCGGTGAGCAGTGCAACAGGCAAAAGGGCCATGCCCAGATCGTGCAGAAGCCCGGCGAGGGCCCCGGCGAAAACTTGTTTCCCGTCCGCGCCGGAGCGCAAAGCGAAAGCCGCCAGCAGAACGGAAACATTGGCGCAGTGGGTATAGGTATAATTGTCCCCCCTGCGTATGCGCGGGATGCAGAGCAGGGCGTCCGGATTGCGCTCCAGGCTTTGTATTGCCCCGCAAACGGCGCCGTCCACGTTCTTCATGCACAGTTTGCCCGTGCCGGCGGAGTCCATAACGCTGCGCACGGCGGACAGCAGAGTGTCATAAGCCCGCGCGGCAAAAGGTATTTCATCCCTGATGCCGCGAGCGGTGAAACCGGTAACCCGCCCTGCGGCGAAAAAATGTCGTTCCGTATCGCCGAACTCCGGGAAAACAGGGAAGGCTTGCTTCGACAGTTTGTTGCGCATACCGTCAATGCCGGTGTGGAGGATATCCAAATAGGCTGCACGGTTTGCGCGCGTGAATAATTCCTCGTCGTTTGCCGCAATGGTTGCGGCGGCGGCATCCTGTTGCATTATCGCCTCGGCATCACGGAGGGACAACCTCTCCGGAAAGTTGCTGTGTGCGCGGCGTATCTGAACATGTGTTCTCCGTAAGCAAGCAACAAAAAAAACACTGCGGCATAACCGGCTTCTCCAGTGCCCGGCCTCGGCACCCGATCAACCTCTCCCGCTCCGCGGCTTACCCGGCCTCAGGGGCAAGCAGCGGCAGGACGTAATACGCCACTGTCAAAGTCAAGCTAACCTATTTTTTTTTCATTATCTATAAAAACTTTAGCGTCGGGCAAAAAATTTTTTTACGTGTGATCCGTGCCGACACAGTTACGCAATATATTGATAATCATAGATATCTTCTTGTAATTTTTTGCCGTGTCGGTCGGATCGCCGAAAAAAATATTGAGTCAGAGCCGCACCCGGAGGCGGGAGGCGGCTTTGTCGGAAGGGGCGGTGAGCAGGTAGAGTGATTCCGGCACAATGCGCAGTTTCGGCAACTCGGCCTCGGGCAACAGTTCGTCATATCGAATTGAATGCACAGCTTCTTTTTCGGCGCTGGAGTCTTTCAAATACAGGGTCGCGGTATCGACCGAATTGATGCATGTCCAGTGCGATACCAGCGGCGCTGCAACACCGGGCAAAAAACGGTGAAAGCGCGCCAGAACGGCCCTGCCGGGAGTTACTCCGCTTTGCAATGCTTTCCGCAGCGCATCGCAGACAGCCTTGGCTTCGCGGCGCGCTGCATCCGAAAAACCGCCGTAGGGACTTTCCGGGCCGCGCGGGGGCAGGCGCTCCGGCAAGTAGGCGGAATCGATGTTCGGTTCCGCATCGGCATCGGAGACCGGGCAGGCAAAGCTGCCGGGGCAGGAAATTTCAAGCCGGCGGGGGGACGTCATACACCAGCGCCGCAGCATGTAGCGGATCACCCAGTAATGATCCGTATTGTTGCTGGTAAAAGCTGCCCACAGCAACGGCCGGACCGCAAAGTCGACCAGCGTCGCGCTGAAGATGTCGCGCGCCTCCGGCAGTCGGAGGTCGCGAACGCAGCCGACGGCATTGATGACGGCGTATACAGCGCAGGCGAAGTCCAACGTGCCTTGCAGGTATCTGCGCATTGTGTTGCTCCGGGCGGATAATTACGGCAGAGCAGGGAGAATTGCAAAAAAAATCTTTCCCGCGCTGGACGAAGCGGCGGTTTGTGCCTAGTATTGCTTACGGCGTATTCTTTAAAAACACGTCAACATTTTCAAGCGTGCGTTGCCTTCGCAACGCGTCTGAATATGGACGAAACCATCCTCATGCCGCCGCAACAAGACGGCGTACTGGTGCTGAACAAGGCCAAGGGGCCGAGTTCGGCAGATTGCCTGAGAGCGATTAAACGCGGGCTCGGCCAGAAAAAAATCGGTCATGCCGGCACATTGGACCCCATGGCCGAAGGGGTTTTGCCGGTGTTGCTCGGGCAGGCCACGAAAATTTTCGGTCCGCTCCTGGAAGCGGGTGAAAAAGTATACAGCGGCATAATTCTGCTCGGCGTCGTGACCGATACCTGGGATGCCGAAGGCAGTGTAGTGGAGCGGCATCCTGTAAAAGATGTTGACGATGCGCGTATAAAAAGCGAATGTGCGGGGCTTGTCGGCTCTTACGAGCAGGAAGTTCCCGCCTATTCCGCTGCGAAATATCGCGGTAAACCGCTGTATGCACTGGCGCGCAAGGGACTTGAAACGCCTGCCGGGACAAAACCGATAAGCATTTACCGTTGCAGGGCCGAGCTGGTCGGCCCCGAGCGGATATCCTTCCGGGTGACGTGCGGTTCCGGCACCTATATACGTTCCCTGGCCCACAGCTTGGGGAAACGCTTAGGGTGCGGAGGCACGTTGGAACGACTGACC
>JAITDR010000084.1 GCA_031282465.1 Desulfovibrio sp. | reverse complement strand
CGCCAGAATTGCTGAAATTCCTTCAGCAGGGCGGACATGTCCAGGTTTCGGCCGTCCATCCAGCGGTGGGCGAGACTGCGCGGAAGCGCGTACTGCGTATCATAGTTGAGCGTGCGTACGATAACGTCGCGGTATATGGGATTGGAAGGGCACAACCCCAATTGGGGGTCGTTTTTCAAAAGTCCCAGGTCGAGGCAGAATTTGGTGTCGTCGGCCAGAAGAGGAATATCATTGCCCAAACCGGCCAGTACCGGTTCCATCACCCGTCGCACGCGCGGCTCCTTCAGGCGTTCCAGCAGGGAATCAATATGCGTATCGCGGCGGAGCATAAGGGCTTCCGCCGCCGCATCCATATGGTCGGCCGTTACGGGTATGCCGCAGTCGCCGGCCAAGTCTTCATCCACCGCTTGGCGGGCCAGGGCATTGACCAGCCAGGGTTGTCCTCCCGACCAATAACAGGCGCGTTCCACGGCGCTTTCTTCAAAAAGTTGTCCCGTGGCCTTCGTATGCTGCCGATAGAGGGTCGCAATCTGCTCCCGAGTGAAGTTGCCGAGAGTCAGTGCCTTGGTGACGATGTTGAAGGGGCTTGCCGACCCCAAAGTATCCCTGTCCGGCCGTACCTGAGCCTTGAAATCCCGAATGTCGCGCATGCCGACGAGGGCAACCGACCAGGGGAAAGGGGCCGTGTCCCTATTGACATAGCCGTCGCGCAGTTGGCGCAGGAAATTGACGAGCACTTGGCCGGAAAGGCAATCCGCTTCATCGAAAAAAAGAATGAGCGGCTTGTCCAGAGCCGCGCATAAAAACGACAGAGCCTGGCTTACGGCAATGGAAACGCCGGCGGCCGAAAAAGAGCGTACGTCGCGCAATGCCCTTTCCGCCGACCAGCCCAGGGACTGTCTGAGCGCGTTCAATACTGCCGCTATGCCTTCTTCCAATCCCTCCGTTCCCTGGACTGTTTCCAACGAACAGTACAGGGCGTAAAATTTGCCCTCGGCGGGGATTTCCCTGGTCAAGGCGCGCAGAAGTGTTGTTTTGCCCGACTGTCTGGCTGCGTGGATGACGAAATAGTTCATATTTTCAGCGAGTTTTTTCGCTTCAGGAAGCCGCTCTATCGCGTCCAGCATATAGTGATATTTTGGAACGCAAGGACCTGCTGTATTGAAATGCTTGGGAATCGCGTAGGGATCGGACACGTTTCGCCTCCTTGCCGTCTGCCTGCGTATACCACAGGATGCCTGTGCGGACAACCATTCAGCGTTTTTTCCGGGGCCGAGGCCGGCGCATCGTCGCCGGACACCCGCAGAGAGAGCGTGCCTGCGCGCGCAAAATGAAAAAAATCATCTTGATTTTATATTCACATGTGATAAAGGTTACGGCAACCCGATATCCGGCGTTCGGCCCGGCGTTTCGGCGCGTTTGGAATGCCCCGATGCTGTGCGGACAACGAGGCCGAGTGAGGAAGCGCTTTCCCCCCGGGGCGCGGATGCCGCTGTCGCCCTAACGGCTCATGTACTTGTGTAAAAAATAACAAACCTCGGCGACCCTTGTTCGGGCGCTGCCGGGCGTTGCTTTGCCCGGTTCACGAACGGACATGCTTTGCATACATCCATTTAAGCAGGAGTGAATTTCATGGTTAAATTTCTGAGTGCAGCGGAAGCGGCGGCCCTGGTCAAGGACAACGACGCGCTGGTTACCGAGGGGTTTGTGACGAACTGCTTTCCGGAGCAGTTGGCGATTGCGCTGGAAGAGCGCTTTCTGAAAACGGGATCACCCAAAGGACTGACCCTGATCTGGGCCGCGGGCCAGGGCGGCGGGAACGGCACCTGCCTGGATCACCTGGGACATGAAGGACTTCTGAAAAGAGCCGTCGGCGGGCATTACAACCTCTCGCCGGCCATCGGCAAACTGGTCGCCTCGAACGCGATTGAGGCTTACAACCTGCCGCAGGGCACCATCGCCCAGTTGTACCGCGATGCGGCCGGAGGCAAGGTCGGCACGGTCACGCACGTGGGCCTCGGAACCTTTGTGGACCCGCGCCTGGACGGCGCCAAGCTCAACGAGAAGACCAAGGAAGACATTGTGGAAGTGGTGACCCTGAGCGGGCGTGAACAGTTGCTGTATAAAGCCCCTCCCATGAACTGCTGTTTCCTGCGCGGCACCTATGCCGACGAAAAAGGCAACATCTCCCTGGAAAAAGAGGCTGTGACCCTGAACGGCATGTCCATAGCCCAGGCCGTCAAACGCAACGGCGGCACGGTCATCGTCCAGGTCGGCCGGGTGGTCAAGGCCGGAAGCCTCCCCGCCAAGGACGTGAAAATCCCCGGCATCTATGTGGATGTCGTCGTCGAAGTCCCCAGCGACGTGAACATGTTTGAAGTTTCCCCGAGCATGATTGAGCCCCACGCCGGCCTGCGCTGCATCCCCACGGCCTCCCTGCCGCCCCTGCCCCTGGACGAGCGCAAGATCATCGGCCGGCGCGCCGCCTTCGATCTCGTGCCCGACACTGTGGTGAACCTGGGCATCGGCATGCCCGAGGCGGTGTCCATGGTGGCCAACGAAGAAGGCATAGGCGGCTACATGACCCTGACCGTGGAAGCCGGCCCGGTCGGCGGCGTGCCGGAAGGCGGACGCCTGTTCGGCAGCGCGGTGAACCCCGACAGCATTCTGGATCAGGCCTACCAGTTCGACTTTTACGACGGCGGCGGCCTGGATTTCGCCTTCCTCGGTCTGGCGGAATGCGACGAAAAGGGCAACATCAACGTCAGCAAAATGGGACCGCGCATCACCGGCTGCGGCGGTTTCATCAATATTACCCAGAACGCCAAACGCGTCTTCTTCTGCGGCACCTTCACGGCCAAGGGCCTGAAGATACGGGCCGACGAAGGCAAACTCGTCATTGAGCAGGAAGGACAAGTGAAAAAATTCCTGAAAAAGGTGGGTCACGTCACCTTCAGCGGCGATTACGCTACCAAAGTCGGACAGCCCGTGCTCTACATCACCGAACGCGCCGTGTTCGCTCTGCGCGACGGTAAACTGCACCTCACCGAGGTCGCGCCCGGCATCGACATCGAAAAAGATATACTCCGGCACATGGAGTTCGCGCCCGTCGTCAAAGACCCCAAACCCATGGACGCGCGCATTTTCCGCTCCGCCGTCATGGGACTCGCTAAATAAGGCCGTTTACCTGCAAAGGTAAGACTACGGAACCCGGAGGGTTTTGAGCCGCCGAAGACGGCGCGCGGCGGCGGAAAACCGCGTTTTTCAGCCGATAATCCTGCAAAAATAACCGAAGAACGTTCGGTCGTTATTTTTGCGGTCGGACACCGGACGGTGCGGGTATTTTCTCCCGCGTGCCGCTCCCGGAAGAAGCAGCTTGTGAAAAAAAAAATTAGCTTGCCTTTTTTGCTGATTTTGCGCAAGACGGATACGCAGTGATATTCAGAGGTTCAGGAGGCGCGTTTCGCCCTTTACGGGCGGGATGCGCCGAGGAAATCCCCTTGTAGCGGTCAGGTGTGTACACAACCATTTACCCGTTCTTAACAAAGGAGAACAGACATGGCTTATGAAAACCTGATTTTTGAGGTGGAAGAGAAAATCGCCCTGATCACCATGAACCGGCCCAAAGCGCTCAACGCGCTGAACAAC
>JAITDR010000066.1 GCA_031282465.1 Desulfovibrio sp. | reverse complement strand
AACAGCGCGAAAAACAGGCCGGCGGTGAAATACATGCCGTCGAAGCGGCGCGGTTCGACGGCGAGGTAGAGCAGGGCGGTCAGTCCCAGGGAGTCGAAAAACGGCCGGCCCGCATCCAGCCCCAGGCCGGCGGCAAGCAGTCCGAAAGGGTGCATGAGCAGCCCCCAGAAACGAGTGACAAGGGAGAGGGGCGACCCCCAGTATACCAGATTGACGCCTGCGAGGGCGGCGGCCGCCATGCCTGCGAGCAGCAGGTATTTGACGGCGTGCGGAGGGGCAGAGGCAGGCGTCCTGTCGGTATTTTTCCCGGCGGCGCGTCGGCCGGTAATGCAGCGGCCGATGAAGCGGCCGAGGTCGAGCGTTGCGCCCATGGGGCAGATGTAGCCGCAGAATACGCGGCCCAGGAGAGGCGCGCAGACGATGAGTGCCGCACCGGGCAGGAGCGCGGGCAGCCAGGAGCGCGCGGCCGGCGGGATGAGCAGGGCGGCGAGGGGGTCCAGGCGCAGGTACAGGTCGGGGGGGATCAGGGGTGCCGTCTCCGTCCATACCGCGCCGGCGAGCAGGTAGAGAAAAAAACCGAGGCTGCACGCCTGAATCAGGCGCTGCCGCAGTGCCGCGCGTCGCATCACGTTCCTCCGTCAGGTCCGGGGCAGAGCCTCGGCGTGTCGTATCAACCGTAATTGTATCGAGCATTGTCGCAGGATTGTCGGTGGAAAAGCAGGGTTTTCCGCCGGCTCACGCCGCCTCGGGCGAGGCCGGCCCCCGCGTATTGTGCAGTGTTTGCTTGTACAGGTAAGCACTATCAAAGCCGCGCGAAATAATCCACAGGCCCGTTGCGGCCGCGGCGGCAGCGCGGTTTGCGTCCTTTGCGTTTACCTGATATGTCCCTCAATTGCCCCGGCCGGACTTGGGTATCCCCGGCCGGGGCTTACCTCGGACAACCCTGAAAAAACAACGGCTGCCGCAGCCGGACGGACGACAATGCCGGAAACTCTCCGCCGGCGCTCTTTGCGCTTTCAAGTGCTGTTGCTGACATCGCTCATAACGGCGACCTTGGCGCTTGTTTTCTCCGCCGTGTTTTTTTACGCCCTGCCTTCCGTATTGAGCAGGGCGGAGAGCAGTTACACGGGCAACATTGTGGAGGTGGTGCGCGGGAACTTCCAGGATACCGTACAGAGGCTGGCCCTGACCTGCGATGATTTAGGCGCCTGGGACGCGCCGTTGCGTTTCATTGCCGGCGATTATCCGGACTTCATAGTTGAAAACTGGCCCAAAGGGTCGCCCGCTCACGGCCACAACGTCGATATCATGCTTATCAAAGATGCTGCGGGGCGCACCATCTACGCGGATTACTACGATGCCGACACAGGGGGGAGCGCCGAGCCGGACAAGGGCTTGGACGATGCGCTCGTTCCTTCGGCCGCGGCGTGCCTTGCCGCGTACAACGACGACCCGGAAGCAGCTGAGGAACGGCCCCCGCAGGAACGCGTCCGGGCCGGAGTGCTGTTTACGGACAGCGCTGTCTATGCCGTTGCCGTCGCGCCCGTGCGTGCGCCGGGAGAAGGAGCGGCGAACGGGACGGTCGTTCTCGGCGTGAACCTGAACAGCCGCCGTCTGACGGCGATGACCCACCACAGCGCCGCCGAATTTTCCGTGACGAAGCTCCCGGCCGGCACTCCGCCGGGCGACGGAGAAATCTTCTTTCGCACGGACGGCGACATGTTTATCGCCGACATACCTGTCGAAGACATTTTCGGGGACCGCGTAATCCTCCACATGAGCGAGAAGCGGGACATTTACCGCGAAGGGCTCGCCGTGCTCAACAACGCTCTGGCCGTCCTGGTCCTGGCCGTCCTGCTGTTTGCCGGAGGCGTGTTCATGATAGCCGACCGCTTCATTGTCCGTCCCCTGGAACGCATGAACGCGGATATCCTGTTGCTTGCGCCCGGCGAAGGCATGAACCCGGATTGTTATGCCGGGGATTGCCGGGAATTTGCAAGCATTCGCGCTTCCATCAACGATATGGTGCGGCAGATCAACCTCAGCGATACCGCCCTGGTGATGATGAACGGCGTCATGAACGGCCTGGACGACTATATTTACGTCTATGATTCGGACACGGGAGAAATTCTTTTCGCCAACGACAAGATGAAAGAAGTGTTCGCCCTTGTGGAGGCCAAGGGAGACGCGGTCGACCCGCAGAGCCTGTATGCGTATTTCGCCGGTTCCAATTTGTCCTGTCCGGTGCGCAGGACGCAGGCGGGCGCGCGCGGGGCCGCCATCTGGGAGGCCGGAGATCCTGAAACGGGACGGAGTTACCGGTATATGGCCGGGGTCGTAAAATGGACCGGCAAGCGCGAGGCATGTTTCCAGCATGTGGCGGACATCACCGACCTCAAGCGCGGCGAAGCCGCCGAGGAACAACTGGTACTCATGTCGGCCATTGTGGAAAATTCGCCGCAGTTCATCTCGTTGATCGACAGTTCGGGCACGTTTCTGTTCATCAACAGGGGCGGTGCCGCCTCCCTCGGCTACAGGGCGGACGATCTGGACGGGAGCAACTTCACGCGGCTGCTGGACAAGGAAAGCGCCGCCCTGTTCGTCGAGAGCATCATCCCCCGTATTTTCGCCGAGGTCAGCGCCGAATTCGAGCTGACCGTGACCTGCAGGAACGGCGACACGCGCATCCTGTCCTTTTCCTCGTTTTCCCTGGAGTTCGGCAGCGGCGTGGTTGCCCTTATCGCCAAGGACATCACGGAAAGCCGCCTGCTGGAGATAGAACTGACGGCAGCCAAGGAGCATGCCGAACGCTCCAGCCGGGCCAAAGGCGATTTTCTCTCGCGCATGAGCCACGAGATACGTACGCCGATGAACGCCATCATCGGCATGACCGGCATAGCCAGGGACTCGCGCGATGCGGAGAAAAAAGAGTATTGCCTGGAAAAAATCAGCGAGGCTTCCACGCATCTGTTGGGCGTGATCAACGACATTCTGGATATCAGCAAGATTGAGGCCGGGAAATTCGAACTTTCGTATACGGATTTCGTCTTCAAGAAGATGCTGGAGCGCGTGAGGACGGTCGTTGCTTATAAGCTGGAAGAAAAACATCAGGAATTTATCGTCGACGTCGCGCCGGACGTGCCCTGTTCCCTGGTTTCGGATGAGCAGCGACTGGCCCAGGTGATTACCAATTTGCTGGGCAACGCCGTGAAATTCACGCCGGAAAACGGCCGGGTGACCCTTTCGATCAGCCTGTTGGACGAGAGCGACGAAGTCTGCACGCTGCTGACGGAGGTTAGCGACACGGGCATAGGCGTTTCGCCGGAACAGCAAAGCAGGCTGTTCAAATCCTTTGAGCAGGCCGACAGCGGCACGGCGCGCCGTTTCGGCGGCACGGGCCTGGGGTTGGCCATTTCCAAAAGCATTGTACAGATGATGGAGGGCGACATCTGGGTGGAGTCGGAGGAAGGCAAGGGCGCGAAATTCGCCTTTACGTTCCGGGCGGCGCGGGGTGAACTGAGCGATGACGGCGGCGAGCGCGCATCGGACGGCCTGCCGGCGGGAGCCTCGGCCGGGACTCTGCCGCGTTTCGAGGGCGTGCGCATTCTTCTGGCGGACGATGTAGCGGTCAACCGCGAGATAGCCGACGCCATGCTCGAGGCCGAGGGCGCCGTCGTCGACGACGCCGAAGACGGCCGGCGCGCCTATGAGATGTTCAAGGCCGACCCCGACCGCTACGACCTCATCCTCATGGATATCCACATGCCGGAAATGGACGGCTACGAGGCCTCGCGGCTGATCCGCGCCCTGGACACGCCGCGCGCCGTCGAAATCCCCATCATCGCCATGACGGCCGACGTGTTCCGCGAAGACATTGAACGCTGCAGGGAGGCAGGCATGGACGAACACATCGGCAAACCCATCGACGCCAAGCAGATGATTGCCAAACTGGAGTCCATCCTGCAGCGGAAAATCGTCTGAAGAGCCTGCTTTTGCTTACC
>JAITDR010000058.1 GCA_031282465.1 Desulfovibrio sp. | reverse complement strand
GAAGCGGATGCCGTCATACTTACCCAAGCCGGTCCGGAGATCAGCGTGGCGTCCACCAAAGCCATGACCGCGCAAATGACCGTACTCATGCTCACGGCCCTATACTGGGGCCGGAAACGAGGATTGCTCGACAGGGAAATCTCGGCGCGGGCCTTGGCCGAGCTGTCGGATATCCCGACCAGGCTTACGGCCCTGCTCCCCGCCCTTGAATCCGAAGCAGCCGATCTGGCCGCGCGTTTTGCCGCCTGCAAGAGCATGTTCTTCCTCGGGCGCGGGCAATCGTTACCTCTAGCTCTGGAGGGAGCGCTCAAGGTCAAGGAACTTTCCTACATCCATGCCGAGGGCTATGCCTCGGGAGAAATGAAACACGGGCCCATTGCCCTGATTGATCCGTGCTTCCCTTCGTTTTTCGTCATGCCGCGCGACGCGCATTACGCCAAGACCATGTCCAACCTGGAGGAAGTGGCGGCCCGTAAGGGCCCCGTCGTTGCCCTTACCAATCCGCCCAAAGACGGCATGGAACTGCGCGCGGGCGAAAGCTGGCTGCTGCCTGAGGCATGGGGGCCCTTATGCGCCTTTTTCATGCTGCCGGCCCTGCAGTTGTTCAGCTATAAAGCCGCCGCCTTTCTGGGCAAGGATGTGGATCAGCCCCGCAACTTGGCGAAAAGCGTAACTGTGGAATAATACGCGCGCCGTATCGGCGTCGGCGAGGCAATACGGCTCGAATATCAGTGCATTTCGACTTTGATGTCGTATGCCTCCGGCGGCCGGGGGAAATGATTTCCCCCGGACCCCCCTCATAAGTAACCCGTTGAAATATCAATTGAGGGGCCGGGGGATCATTTCTCTGCCGGAGAAGTTCGAGAGGTTGAAGCCCGGCAAAAAGCATAATTCAGCGTTTCCCTAAGAAACGTTGTGCGCCCCGCATTCGAGGGGCGCGGCGCAGGACTGTTATGTCGGGCGACAAAGACAGACGTCACATTATCTGCTTCGCGCTGATCACGGCCTTGTGCCTGACGGGCGATTCCATGCTGTATATAGTCCTGCCCCTGTATTATCAGGAAGCCGGCCTGGACTCTCTTTGGGAAGTAGGAATCATACTCGCCGCGAACAGAATCGTGCGTCTTCCGCTCAACCCGCCCGTCGGCCGCCTGTATACGCTGATCAGCGAACGCACGGGTATTGTCGCCGCCGTACTCTTGACAATGGTCACGACCACGACTTACGGCTTTGCATCGTCGTTCCCCGTATGGCTGGCGGCCCGCTGCCTCTGGGGTGCGGCCTGGACCTTGTTGCGGCTGGGGGCGCTGTTCTGCATTCTCAAGGTGTCCACGCCGGACAACCGAGGACGCTACACCGGGTTGTACAACGGCCTCTACCGTCTGGGCAGTCTGATAGGCATGCTGTGCGGCGGCATCATCGCGGATGTGATAGGCCTGCGCGGTACGGCCCTGATTTTCGCGGCAGTCACGGCCCCTGCGATAGTTCTTGCGCTGCTCCTGATTCCCGCAAGCGAACCGGGCAAGCGATCCCCGGATGCAGGCCGCGGCACGGGGTTGCTCGCCTGCCTGCGCACGGTGGGGACGCTTCGCATTGCGGCGGCCGGAGGCATCGTCGCGCTGGTCGTTCAGGGCATACTGGCTCCGACCCTGAGCCTTCTGATAGCCGCGCATACAGGCGGCGGAGTTTACGTTGCCGGGGTCCTGATCGGAGCAGCGTCACTGGGGGGGTGTTTTCAAGCCCTGCGCTGGGCTTGGGAACCGTGGCTCGCTCCGTTGACGGGAAAACTTGCGGACCGGCGCGACGGCAAGGGCAAGCTGCTCTTTCCGGCCTTTGCCGCAGGCGGCCTTCTCGCGGCCGTTCTGGCGGCTCCGCTGCCGTTGCCCATCTGGTTCGCCTGCCTGCTCGGCATGCAACTGGCGGCCACGGCGCTCACCACCCTGACCGATACTGCCGCTTCCGACGCAGCGGCCCGGAGCGGGGGACATTCCTTGCTCATGATCTATGTGTTTGCCGCGGATGCCGGTATGGCAATCGGCCCCATCCTGGCCTACGGCATGAACGAAATTCTGGACATCAACGCGGTATACGTCTTTTCCGCCGGCCTCCTGTTCCTGTACTTTTTCAGGTACCGCAAAAGCGCACCGGTATGACGGACGTAGACGGCGCGGTTGATTTTTGCAAGGCAACGATGATGTTCGGTGACGGTGTCATTCTCCGCATTTCCGTTTACCCGGTTTGGTGACAATCGGCGCTGCCCCGCTGTGTCAATCCGCGTTCCCCTGAGCGTCGATCTGTATCCCCGAGGCATGATAGCCGTCATCCACGAACACGATGCTGCCGGTGGTACCCGTGGACAGGGAGGAAGCCAGGAAGACCGCCGTATTGCCGACTTCATCAATGGTGATGGTGCGTTTCAGCGGCGTATATTTTTCTATGTGGCCGAGTATTCTATGGAAGCCGGAGATGCCCGAAGCGGCCAGGGTCCTTACGGGTCCGGCGCTTATGGCGTTGACGCGGATGCCGCGCGGTCCCAGATCAAAGGCCAGATAGCGCACCGAGGATTCCAGGGCGGCCTTGGCCACACCCATCACGTTATAGTTGTTGATGTGCTTTTGCGCCCCGTAATAGCTCATGGTCATTATCGAGGCACCGTCGTTGAGGAAGCTTTCAAAGTGTTTGCACAGGGCCGTCAGCGAATACGCCGAGATGTCCAGGGCCACGGCGAATCCCTTGCGCGAGGTGTCTATGTAGCGCCCCTGCAGTTCGTCGCGGTCGGCAAACGCTATTGCATGCACCAGAACATCCACCCTGCCCCAGTTTTTTTCAACCGTCGCGGCTGCTTCGGCTATGGAGTCGTCGCTTGCAGCGTCACAGGGAAAGGTAAAGGCTGCGCCCAACTCTTCCGCTATGGGTTCAACCCGTCTGCGCAAGGCATCGCCGACCCAGGAAAGGGCGATTTCCGCACCATGGGCGCGGAATGCCCGGGCTATCCCGTAGGCGATGCTTCTGGTGTTGGCGATTCCGAAAATGACGGCTTTTTTTCCTTGCAGCAACATGCACGGCTCCTTGTCATGCTGGTGTATTGTATTCGATTTCCACGTCAAACGGGCAGTTCTTCGCCGGTCAGCAGTGTATACGCTTCCCTGTATTTGCGGGCGCTTTCCCTGATCACCTCATCCGGAAGGGTGGGGGGAGGCGGCGACTTGTCCCAATCCCGCGTTTCCAGCCAGTCGCGCAGGTATTGCTTGTCGAAGCTGGGCTGAGCCCTGCCGGGCGTAAACTGCCCTGCAGGCCAGAAGCGGGAAGAATCGGGAGTCAGCACTTCGTCGATAAGGCACAGTTCCCCGTCGATGAGGCCGAATTCAAATTTGGTGTCGGCAATAATGATCCCGCGTTCGGCCGCGTAGCGCGCGGCAGCGCCGAAAATTTCCAGGGAAAGCTTTTCCGCCTGGAGGAAAGCGTCCCTGCCGGCCAGACGCATGCCTTCCTCACGCGTTATGTTCTCGTCGTGCGTGCCGATTTCGGCCTTGGTGGACGGCGTGAACAGGGGTTCGGGCAGGGCTTGCGACTCCAGAAGACCGGCAGGCAGCTTGTACCCGCAAACCATGCCCGTGGCCAGGTAATCCTTCCAGCCTGAGCCGGTTATGTTGCCGCGCACGATGCACTCCACGGGCAGAGGGGCGGCTTTGCGCGCCAAAATGCTGCGGCCTTCCAGCATGTCGGCGTGCGCGCGCAGTTTTTTCGGGAAATGCCGCACATCGCTTTCCAGCAGGTGATTCTTCACAAGGCCGGAAAACCTGTTCAGCCAGAACAGGCTTATCAAATTGAGCACCACGCCTTTGAAGGGTATGGGCTCGTTCATAACCACGTCGAAAGCGGACATGCGGTCCGTGCTGACCATGAGCAGCGTGTCCGCGGAAACCGCATAGATGTCCCGTACTTTGCCCCGCGCGACCAAGGGGTATTCCGTCAGATGCGTTGTCGTCACCGTTTGCATGCCGTTCTCCGCGACGTCACGGCCTCAGTTGTCTTCCAGGCGGCAGAGGGCCGCCTGCGCGTGGGCTTCCAGGCCTTCCAGGCGGGCGAGCGCAGCGGTGTCGCACGCGCAGTCCGCGGCGAAGGCGCGGTTGAGAGCCAGTAGGGAGCTTTTTTTGCAGAATGTGGATACAGACAAGCCGGAAGAAAATCGGGCCGTACCCATAGTCGGCAGCACATGGTTGGGACCGGCGAAATAGTCGCCGAAGACCTCTGCCGAATACAGGCCCAGAAAAATCGCGCCGGCGTTGCGGACCAGATGGAGCAGCGACCAGGGGTCGCTCACGGCAAGTTCCAGGTGTTCCGGGGCGATGCGGTTGACCAGCGCCATAGCCGTTGCCGTGTCGGGTACACAGACGATCGCGCCGTAGCGAGCCAAAGAAGCTTGCGCCGCTGCGCGGCGCGGCAGTTTCGCGCAACGGCGTTCGAGTTCGCGACGGACGGCCTGCGACGTCGTGTCTTCGGTACAGATCAGCACCGCCGAGGCCAGTTCGTCGTGTTCGGCCTGGGCAAGCATATCGGCCGCGACCCAGGCAGGAGGAGCCGACGCATCGGCCACGATGCAGATTTCACTGGGTCCGGCGACCATATCTATGCCGATGCGCCCCTGAAGCAAACGTTTGGCCGCGGCGACATAAATGTTGCCGGGTCCGGCTACGACATCCACTGCGCGCAGCGGGCCGGCGCCGTAAGCAAGGGCCGCCGCGGCCCAGGCGCTGCCCGCGGCATAAACTTCCGTCAGGCCGATCATACGGGCCGCTGCCGCGATATGGGGATTGATGCTCCCGTCCCGGCGGGGAGGGGTAACCACGGCAATCTCCGGCACTCCGGCCGCGAGCGCGGGCGCCGCGCCCATGAGCAGACTGGACACCAGCGGGGTTTCACCCCCTTTGCCTCCAGGCACATACAGTCCGGCGCGGTCGACGGGCCGGACCAGCCGCCCGACTATGCCGCCCTCCGGCCGCATTTCGATGCGCGACTGCTCTTTGTCGTTTTCGTGAAAGGCGCGGATGTTGTCCCAAGCCCTGCGCATGATTGCGACGTCGCGCGCCGGCACGGCGGAAACCGCCCCGTCAAGGGCTTCCGCATCCGGGGCAAACTGCTCTTCTCGAAACTCCGGCGCATCGAAACGGCGGGTATACTCCAATACGGCCTCAAGGCCTCGGGAGCGAACCTGCTCCAGAATCGCGGCAACCTCCTCTGCAACGGCATTACCCGCCCCGCTTGTGTTTTCGTAAGCGGCGGCGGCGCGCCCGGACAGAACGGCCGAAAACTCCTCGGCATCGGCCGGGGATTGTACGGTATACAAGGGAATCTGCATCACGGCTCCACAACGGGCAAGCATATACACTGTTCGGCGGCAAAAGTCGAGAGCGCCGGAAAACGCGCGCCGTCGGACGCACACGGGAGCCTTCTTTTTAAGGCTCCTCATCGGTCAATTCATGTGCTACTTATTCCGGGCATATCACCTGCTCGCGACACAACTTTTTTTAAATCTTGACATCCCTGACGCCGGACATATATACTGAACAATTCAGATGCGCGGCGAGACGTCGCGAGCCGCTCCCGGACAAAAGGTTCGAGCGCGTTTTACGTATTCCGTCCGCGGAAAATGTTCTTTCCATGCCGGAGGCATCCATGGCCCGCATTACCGTCGAGGACTGCCAGGAAAGGGTGAACAACCGCTTTCTTCTCGTGCAGATGGCTATAAAGCGCGTTCATCAGTACCGGGAAGGGTACCCGGCCTTGGTCGACTCGCACAACAAGGAAGTCGTGACCGCCTTGCGCGAGATCGCCGCGGCCAAGATTCTGCCCGAAGACCTAGGTTACTATTCCGCTCCCGAATTTCCCGTGGATACCTCCAAACTCGACTGACGCGGCATGTACCGGCGCGATTATTACGAAGTGCTGCGCGTGGAGCGCACCGCTTCGCACGACGATATCAAAAAGGCCTACCGCAAGCTGGCCATGGAATATCACCCGGACCGCAATCCGGGGGACGCCGAGGCCGAGCTCCGTTTCAAAGAGGCGGCGGAGGCCTATGACGTGCTGCGCGACCCTGAGAAGCGGGCGCGTTATGACCGCTTCGGCCACGAGGCGTTCAGCGGCGGCGGCGGATTCAGCTCAACGGACGATATTTTTTCCCATTTCGGCGATATTTTTGCCGATCTGTTCGGCTTCGGCATGGGCGCAGGCGCGGGCGCGCGGCGCAGAAGGGCAACGCAAGGGTCGGACCTGCGTTACAATTTGACGATATCGTTTCGCCAAGCGGCGAAAGGCGACGATATCACCATCAAGATTCCTCGCAACATCGTCTGTCCTGAATGCAAGGGCAGCCGCTCGGCCGGAGGCAGCGCCCCGGAGCGCTGCCGGCACTGCGGCGGGAGCGGCCAAGTGCGCCACAATCAGGGATTTTTCCAGATCAGCGTGCCCTGCCCGCATTGCCGCGGGTCGGGAGAAAGCATTTCCAATCCTTGCCCGCGTTGCAGAGCAAGCGGACAGATTCAGGAAGTGCGCGAATTGTCGGTGCACATCCCGGCGGGCATCGACTCCGGCAACCGCCTGCGCCTGCGCGGCGAAGGCGAGGGCGGCATAAACGGCGGTCCTCCCGGTGACCTCTATGTGGTCGTCACCGTTGAGGACGACGGCGTTTTTACCCGCGAAGGCCAAAATCTTTTCATTACGCAAGAGATTGCCTTTGTCCGGGCCGCCCTCGGGGACAAACTGGAAGTGCCGACCTTGGAAGATCCGGTTGTGCTGGAGATCCCGCGCGGCACGCAGAGCGGCGACGTCTTCCGCGTTCCCGGCAAAGGCCTGCCTTACCCGGGGCGCAATGCCGTGGGCGATCTGCTTGTCGAAGTCAAAGTGCTCATCCCCAAGCGGCTGAACGAACGGCAGGAGGCCCTCCTGCGCGAGTTCGCCGAAATAGACGAGCAAAAACCGCTGAATGTGGCCAAAAAATTCGTGGAAAAAATGGGCAGAGCCGTCGGCAGGAAATTGTCCTGATATACGCGCTTCCGGGAGGCAACGCGCGCTTTCCGGGCAGGCGTCAGTACTGCTTGCGGTGTGAGAATCCCCTGCCCAGCACCATATTGGTGTTTTCGATGATGATGAAGGCCTGCGGGTCCACCTGCCGGGCGATATCCTCCAGACGTCTCACCTGCATGTTGTGGACCACCGTCATCAATACTTCCCGTTCCTGGCGCGTGAAAGCGCCTTGTCCGTGCAGCAGCGTGCAACCGCGTCCGAGGTTGCGCATGATGCTTTGGGCGATATCTCTGTGCCGCTCGGAAATGATAAAAACCAGCTTGCGCTGGTTGAACATGGACAGGACATAATTGATCAACACGGCCGACATGTAGGTGATAATCATGGAGTAGAGCATGTTGTCCACGCCGATGATCGGCGTGGCCGCGGCGAAAACCAGCAGGTTGCAGGCGATGTTGAAGACCCCGATGTTCAGACCGTATTTATGGTTGAGCGCCAGGGCGATAATGCTCAGACCGCCGTCGCTGCCCAGAGAACGCATGGAGATGCCCGTGCCGGTACCGCAGAGTATGCCTGCGGCTATGGCCGCCAGGGTTTTGTCCTGCACGCCCAGGTCGAACTCGATAAGCCTGCTTGCTGCGCTGATGACCAGGATGCCGTACAGGGTATAGAGCATGAAGCGCCGGCTCAGGAAAATGCGTCCGACAATCAGGATGGGAATGTTCAGCAGCACATAAATGACGGCTATGCTCGGAGCACCCGCCGCATAGTTGATGAGCATCGCTGCGCCGTAAACGCCGCCGGATACGAATTCATGATGCACGGCGATGCTTTGCATGGAAAACGCATACAGCGTTCCCCCGACGGTGAGCAGCAACAGGTTCCAGGGAACGCTGCGGCTGATGCTCCGCAGCTTGTCCTGTGAAAGCATCATCGCGCCTCAAACTTCAAAGAGCATTTCCAGATCTTCGCGCGAGAGGGATTTCCAGGCTTCTGCGCCGGGAATGACGGATTCCGCCACATTCTTTTTGGCGTCCTGCAGGCGCAGAATTTTTTCCTCGACGGTGTTGCGGCAGATCAGCTTGTAGGAAAACACCTGCCGCGTCTGGCCTATGCGGTGGGTGCGGTCGGTTGCCTGGTTTTCCACGGCCGGGTTCCACCACGGGTCATAGTGGATGACGTAGTCCGCGCCGGTCAGGTTGAGGCCTGTGCCTCCGGCCTTGAGGGAGATCAGGAACACGGGAATGGATCGTTCATTGTTGAAGCGGTCTACCTGCTCGATGCGGTCTTTGCTTGACCCGTCCAGATAGCAAAAGGGCATGTCGCTGATCTGGAGCCAGGAACGGATGATGTGCAGCATTTGCACGAACTGGGAGAAAACGAGCACACGGTGGCCTTCCTCCGCTATGCCCGTGACCATATCCTTGAAGGCGTCGAATTTGCCGGAACCGGGGTTGGCGTAGACGTCGGGCATATCCATCTTGAGCAGGCGCGGGTGACAGCATATCTGGCGCAGCTTGAGCAGGGCGTCCAGAATGGACATCTGGCTTTTGGCCATGCCGTTCTTGTCCACGGTGTTCAGAACCTGTTCCCGCAGTTTGCCTGCCAGCATGGCGTAGAGTTCGTCCTGTCCTTCCGCCAGGTCGCAGAAATACGTGTTTTCGATTTTGGGCGGCAGGTCTTTGGCCACTTCCGCCTTGGTGCGGCGCAGGATGAAAGGCCGCACGCGCAGGCGCAGGGACGAGAGCGTTTCGTCGTCGCCGTCCTTGATGGG
>JAITDR010000056.1 GCA_031282465.1 Desulfovibrio sp. | reverse complement strand
AGCGTGATGCCCATGGGTACTTCAACGAGGCCGACGTTGTTGATTTTCCCGGCCAGGGCGAAGACTTTGGTGCCTTTGGATTTTTCCGACCCGAAGGAGGAGAACCAGTCCCCGCCCTTACGCAGTATCTGGGGCACGTTGGCCAGGGTTTCCACGTTGTTGATGATCGTGGGTTTGCCCCACAGACCGGACTGGGCCGGGAAGGGCGGCTTGGAGGTCGGTTCGCCGCGTCCGCCTTCTATGGAACGCATGAGGGCCGTTTCTTCACCGCAGACAAAGGCCCCGGCGCCGTATTTCAGTTCCAGATCGAAGGAAAAACGGCTTCCCAGGATTCTGCGCCCCAGCAGACCGGCCGCTCGGGCCTGATCCACGGCCAGTTGCAGGCGCTGAATAGCCAGGGGGTATTCGGCGCGAATGTACACGAAACCCTGTGCCGCGCCGATGGCGTAGGCCGCTATGGCCATGCCCTCTATGACGGCGTGCGGGTCGCCTTCAAGTATGGAACGGTCCATAAACGCGCCGGGGTCGCCCTCGTCCGCGTTGCAGACGACATATTTGACCACGCCGGGCTGGGCCGCGGCCACTTCCCACTTGATGCCCGTGGGAAAGCCGCCGCCCCCGCGCCCGCGCAGGCCGGAAATTTTGACTTCCTTGACCACTTCGGCAGGCGTACGCTTTTCAAGACAGGAAGCTAGAGCCAGATAACCTTCCGCGGCTATGCATTCTTCAATTTCCTCGGGGTTGATCAGGCCGCAATTGCCGAGGGCCACGCGCATCTGTTTTTTATAGAACGGCATGTCGAAATGCGAAGTGACGGGCTTGTTGTCGCGCGGGTCGCGGTAGAGCAGACGCTCCACCACCGTGCTGTTTTTCAGGTGCTTTTCCACGAGTTCCGTCGTGTCTTCCGGCTTGACCTCCACATAAAACACGTTGTCGGGGAAGACCTTGACGATGGGTCCTTTCTCACAGAAACCGAAGCAGCCTGTTATCCGGGCTGCCGCCGTGGAAGCCAGACCCGCCGTCTTGATTTCTTTCTGAAGTTTTTCCAGTAGTTCCAGGCTGCGCGACGACTGGCAACCCGTGCCGCCGCAGATCAGTATTTCGCGTTTGCCGGACGACCTGTCCGCTCCCGGCAGACGCAGGGCCAGCCGGGGTTTCAGTTCGGCGGCGCGATGTTCCAAGGCCTTGAAATCGGAGATTTTCCGCATGGCGACACCTCAGCCTTTATTGTTTGCGAGAATTGTGTCCACATCGGGCGCTTCCAGCTTCCCGTAAACCTGCTCGTTGACCAGCACGACCGGCGCAAGGCCGCAGGCGCCGACACAGCGTAGCGAATCCAGGCTGTATTCCATATCGGTCGTGGTTTCCCCCCGTTTGATTTTCAATTTTTCTTCAAAAGCGCCGATGATTTTCTCCGCCCCGCGCACAAAGCAGGCGGTACCCATACAGCACTTGATCCGATGTCTGCCCTTGGGCGTTGTCGTGAAGTATGAGTAAAAACTGACTACCCCGAAAATTTTCGAGGCGGGCACGTCCAGCCTGTCCGCCACAAACAGCATCGTTTTCTCGGACAAATAACCGAAGAGCCTCTGGGCCTCATACAGAACTTTAATCAGCGCTGTTTTTTTGTCCCGGAACTGTCCGATGTAGTCGTCAAGTTCCTTGAATTCCTCATCCATACACCGACATTGCTCGACAGCCATAGCTACCTCCCGATTAAAAGTGCCGGTCGCTTCCGCGCATCGAGACTGTTGCGCGCAACGTCACCGCACGCCCTGAGGCGCAAACGCAGCAGACACGGAAAACGCAAACCGAGGGAACGTCATCGCCGCGCCCGAAGGTGCAACGCAACCAACGAGGTGTTCACGTATCACGTGCCTTCAACCGCATCAAGCGGAAATGCCCGTTTGATCGACAAAGAGAATACCTGCTCCCGGCGATAATGTGACTGCGCGCCGCGCGCAATTTTTTAAGGGGATGTGGCAGGAGGCAGCGGGACGGGCCGCGAATTTTTTGACGACCCGTGCGGGAAGCCCTGCAGTCGGGCGATAAAATCCTCAGCACACGGCAAGCAACTTTTCAGCCTGCCGGCCCGGCATGGGTCTGTCGTAAAAAAAACCTTGCGCGAGGCGGCAGCCGGCCGCCTTGAGAATCTCCGCCTGCGCGGCGTGCTCTACGCCTTCGACAATCAGAGGAAGGTTCAAGTCCTCCCCCAGTTTGAGCAGATTCCGCATCACAATAACCGCCTTCCCGTCCTGATCGACAGCGCCGACAAAGCTTTTGTCCATCTTGATGCAGCTTACCGGCAACGTCCGCAGATAATTCAATGATGACCAACCCGTGCCGAAATCATCAAGGCAAAATTTGATACCCAAATTGCGTATGCCGTAGATGCTTTGCATGCACGTCACGCTGTTGTCCATCAAAACACTTTCCGTGATCTCGAACATGAGCGTTTCCGGGTCGACATCGGTATGTTGCAGAACCTTTCGCACTTCGTTGAGAAAGCCCGGCGCGGCAAGCTGCTTGCCCGATATGTTGAGGTGTACAGCAAAGCGAGCCTTGTACACGGCGCTCCATGCAGCCGTCCTGGCGCACACTTGCTCAATGACGAACATGCCGAGCTTGTTGATGAGTCCGCATTCTTCCGCCACCGGGATGAACATTGAAGGCGGAACGGATTTTCCGTTGTTCGTCCAGCGCAGCAGGGCTTCAAATCCGTATAAAGCACCGTTGTCCATATGCACTATGGGTTGATAGACAAGAAAAAACGCACCTGCTTCCAAAGATCGCTCCATTTCACTTTCGAGTGTAACGCGCCGGACGGTCGCATCACGCATTCCCCGGTTGAAAATCCTGATGCCGCTTGTACCTGCCCCCTTGGCGCGGTACATAGCGGAACTTGCATCGCGGAGAATGCTGTCGGGCTGAACATAGCGTTCGGCATGCAAAACTATCCCCTGGCCGGCACCGATGCCGATTTCCAGTCCGTCCGCGACCTTGAAAGGCGTCCGCAGCGCCTCGCGTAGACGTTGCGCGACGAGTATCGTGTCTGCGCTGCGCGTTATGTTGTCGATCAGGATGACAAAGTCGTCGCCTTCAAAGCGCGCAACAGTATCAAGTTCACGCAGGCAGCATGTAATGCCCGCGGCGGCGTGCCGAAGCACCTCGTCACCTGTGTTGCGGCCGAAGTTGTCGTTAATCAGCTTGAAGCGGTCCAGATTCAGGCAAATAACCGAAAATCTGTAGTCCGGCCTGCAGGCGGCGCGCCGCACAGCTCTGTTGAGACGATCAAGGAACAACACTCGATTGGCTATGCCCGTCAGCGGATCATGCAATGCCGGATAGCCTGCTTTGTCTTCCGCGCGATTGCATATTGCGCAATTTTCTACATATGCCTCGAAATATGCGGGCGTAACGTCCGTACTGTCAACCCGCCGCGCGTTGATGTTCGCCCGAAATGACGTGCCGTCGGACCGGACCGCCATGATTCCCAGTCCTTTAATTTTTCCGTGTTGCGTCAGTATGGAGGTAATCCTGTCGCGGTCGACAGGACAACAAAATTGCAAGGTATCAGCTTCCAATCGTGAAGAAAGCTCATCTATTGAATTATAACCGAGCATTTCTACGAATGCTTTGTTGCAAAACAGCATTGTCCCGTTATTTATCCATTGAACTATACCTACACGTACATTGTCAATAATATCTTTATATTTGTCTATAGCTCTATATAGTGCGTTTATTAAGAATTTTACATCATAATTTTTATGCATAAATTGCATTGTTGAGCATATAGCATATGTGGCTTCAGGCGTATATATATCATAATTTTCAGATATTTGTGGACATGTATGAGTCTTATTACAGTCATAGTTTTCGTAGTGCATAGCTTCAATATTTGTTAAAGTTCATTGTACGCGGAGAGGCAAAATCCCTATTGGGCTCAGCCGTACCGCAATTGCTTGTCTTTTACAAGATATGTGAACATATCTTGTGACAAATCAGTTACGCCTGCGTTGCGCGTAAGTGTTTTTTACCGGATGCATTGTGACGGCCCGCTTTTTATAAGCCGTTGCACTCTATTGAAGCGCCGGGACGTCCGGCGGATTTATTTTGCAAAATATCGCAAACTGCCCTAAAGTGGTGCGGCTTTCGTCCGATATGACCATTCGGTGTACCCTTGTGGATGCCGGCAAGCGGTTTGCCGCAAAGGATTTAGTGCGGGAGGCGATGCTTCGGGCGGGTGTTCCGTTGCGCGGCGCCGTCGGTGAGCCGTAGTGAGGAGAGCAGAGCATGCTCGGGATATTTTTTTCGGGGCCGGTCATACGCGTAGCCGGCATTGAACTGCCCGGACGGAACGGGGGCGATGCGCGCCGCGGTTCCGGAGATGGAGCGGCGGGCGACGCGCAGGCGCCGCTTGACCGCTTCACCCGTTCCGGCGCCGTTGGGCCGGCGCTTTCCTATGCTGAAGAATCTTACGCGGCGGCAGGCCGCGCGGCGCGGCGCAGCGCGGTTTCGGTCAAGAACGCAGGGAAGGAAGACGCTGCCGGACGGGCCGGGGGAACAGCCGAAGCGGTACCGGGCGACGAGACGGCCGGAACGCAAGGGAGCGATGCATCGACCGGAGGCGGGCGGGACGGTTCCCGGTCCGCTGCCGGGACATCCGGGCCTGCCGGGGTTACGGAACTCACGCCTGAGGAAGAGCAGACCGTTCGGGAACTCAAGGCACGGGACCGCGAGGTTCGCGCTCATGAGCAGGCCCATGCGGCGGCCGGTGGCGGCTTTGCGGGCGCGCCGAGCTATGAGATGCAGACGGGGCCTGACGGCAGGCGCTATGCCGTGGGCGGAGAGGTACCCATCGACGTATCGCCGGCGGCGACGCCGGAAGCGACTATAGCCAAGGCCCGCAGAATCAGGGCGGCAGCTTCGGCGCCCGCGCAGCCTTCCGGCGCCGACCGGGGCATCGCGGCCCGTGCGACGGCCATGGAAGCGGAAGCCGTGCGCGAGAAAGCCGCGGAAGACAAGGAAGCCTCCGAAGCCGGAGCCTTCAGCGCTTGGAACGGAAACAGCAGAGTGAGCGCCTTGAAGGTTGCGCAAACGTACGCCCGCGTCGCTGAATTTACGGCGCAACTCTTTCCGGCCGGCGGCAGGACCTTGTCGTTGGCCGTATAATACCGAATACCTACATCAGCCTGAATAGTTATCACCACAATGATAACTGTGCGGAATCTCGAAAAACAATACAGCGGCCGAACGGTTCTGCACGACCTGTCCTTTTCCGTCGACGCCGGGGAAATCTTCGGCATCGTAGGCCGTTCCGGCGCGGGCAAATCGACGCTTCTGCGCTGTTTCAACGGTCTGGAAAGCTATCAGGGCGGCAGCGTGCGGGTCATGGGCAAGGAAGTGTCCACGCTCGACGGGAAGGAACTGAAAACCCTGCGCCGCGACATCGGCATGATTTTCCAGAATTTCAACCTGATGGGCCGTAGAAACGTTTTTGAAAACGTGGCCTTCCCCTTGCAGGTATGGCGCAGGCCCAAGGCGGAAACAGAGGAAAGGGTCGCGGAACTGCTCGAACTTACCGGCCTGACGGACAAGCGTTTTGAACGCATACAAAATCTGTCGGGCGGCCAGAAGCAACGTGTGGGCATAGCCCGCGCCCTGGCCCTCAACCCGAAAATTCTTCTCTGCGACGAGGCCACGTCCGCCCTGGACCCGGAAACCACACTGACTATTCTGGATTTGCTGCAGGATATCAACGCCCGCTTCAATCTGACCATGGTCGTCGTCACGCACCAGATGGAGGTGGTCAAACGCATCTGCGGCAGGTTGCTCCTGCTGGACAAAGGCCGGGGATTGAGCCTCGGCAGGACGGAAGACCTGTTCCTGTTTTCCGAAAAGAACCTGAAGAATTTCACGGAGGAAGACTATGCGCTCCTGCCCTCCGGCACGAACATCCGCATCATGTTTCCACGCGACATTGCCCGACAGGCGGTCATCACGGCTATGGCCCGCGAACTCGACGTCGATTTCGTCATTGTCGGCGGCAGGTTGGAACGCTATCTCGACAAGGTGTTGGGCTTTCTGATAATCAACGTGCCGGACGAAAGTCTGGAAAAGGTATTGCGTTATTTGCGGGAACACAACCTGCATCGGGAGATTCTTGACGATGAGCGGCATGTTGGTGAGCGCACTGGGTGAAACCATGTTCATGGTGCTGGTGTCCACGTTTTTTTCAGCGCTGGGCGGATGCACCCTTGCCGTGCCCATGATTCTTGCCGGCCCGGCCGGGCTGCGTCCCAACGCCAAGCTGTACGCGGTGCTGGACATCAGCGTGAACCTGCTGCGCTCCTTTCCCTTCATGATTCTGATGATCGCCCTTATTCCCTTTACCCGCCTTGTAGCCGGCGTTGCTTACGGCAGCACGGCCGCTGTGGTGCCGTTGACCATTGCCGCGATACCTTTCACGGCGCGTCTGGTGGAAGGGAGCCTGCTGGAAGTGGATCCCGGCGTGGTGGAGGCGGCGCGCGCCTTCGGCGCGTCAGACGCCCGGATTATTTTCAGCGTGATGTTTCCGGAAGCCTTGCCTTCCGTTGTCCTGAACATAGCCGTGCTGGCCGTGACCCTGCTCGGCTATTCAGCCATGGCGGGTGCCGTGGGCGGCGGCGGTCTCGGCGCGCTGGCCTATAATGAAGGCTACATCCGCTTCAAGGCCGACGTCATGCTGGGCGCCGTTGCCGTACTCATTGTCATTGTGCAGTGCATTCAAAGCGGCGGGAACTACCTGTACGGCAAACTGCGCTGACGCCGGACAGAAAACGCAGGCCGGAAAACAACACGCCGCAACAACAAGGAACGCCCTATGAAACGTCTTTTCCGCACCCTGCTCATCGTCTCCCTGCTCCTCCCCGCCTTTCCGGCCGGCAGCGCGGCTGCGGACGGCGGAGCACGCCTGATCGTCGGCGTCACGCCCTTCCCGCACAAGGACATCATGCTCATCGCCGGAGAGTTGCTGGCCAAAGAAGGCATTACCTTGGAAATCAGGGAGTTCTCCGACTATGTGCAACCCAATCTCGCCTTGGCCGACAAGGCGCTGGACGCGAACTTCTTCCAGCATATCCCCTACCTGGAAAACATGGTCAGGGAAAAGGGACTGAAACTGACCTGGACGGCTAAGGTGCATATCGAGCCGCTCGGTCTGTATTCCAAAGCAATCCGCAACACGGCGGAACTGCGCGGCGGCGACAGCGTAGCCGTGCCCAATGACCCCACCAACGAAGCCCGTGCCCTGCGGCTGCTTGAAAAGCACGGACTCATCAAGGTCCGTGCCGGCGAACTCGTCACCGTGCGCGACATCACCGACAACGTCAAAGGACTGCGCTTCGTTGAACTGGAGGCCGCCCAACTGCCCAGATTGCTGCAGGACGTGCGCGCCGCCGTGATTAATACCAATTTCGCCGCCGAAGCGGGGCTTATCCCTTCGCGGGATGCCCTTATTATAGAAGACAAGGATTCTCCCTACGCCAACGTGACGGTCGTACGCTCGGAGGACACGGATAAAACGGAGATCAAGGCGCTGACCAAGGCTGTCAATTCCCCCGAAGTCAAGGCGTACATTGAGCGGGAACTGGTTCCCAGAGGCATTGTGCCTGCGTTCTGAGGGGATTGCGCGGCAAAGCGCAGTACTGTGTAACGTATAAATTTTCGCATCAGCCCCACAATGAGGGGTCCGGGGGAAATCATTTCCCCCGGCCGCCGGAGGCGTAAAAACAGGTACTTATTACCCGGTAGTAGTATACAGCAACAAGGAGCAAATGATGACGTCTGTGGTACATGCCCTGCAAAGAAAGTTCGGGTCCGCGGTGCGCGGCCGCCGGTCGTTTTACGAAGTACGCGACGGGTTGTCTTTTTTCGGCCGTCTGTGCCTTATGTTTGCGGCGGCGGCGGGCATCGGACTGTGTTCGCGAATCATCATCCCGCTGCCTTTCACGCCGGTGCCGTTATCCCTGCAGACCTTCGGCGTGGCTGTCGCCGCCGTGAGCATGGGTCGGGGTTGGGGCGCGGCTTCCGTGGCCGTGTATGTTGCCTGTGTTGCCCTCGGCGTGCCGTGGACGGTGAGCGGCGCGGCCGGCCCGGCCGTATTTGCCGGTCCGACGGCCGGCTACCTGCTCGGCTTTGTTCTTGCCGGAGCTGCGCTTAATTTTTTCATTGCCGATCCTGCCCGGCGCGGCCTGTTCTCTCTGTGGAGCGCCGTTCTTGTCTGCGATGCCGTTTTTGTGCTTACACCGGGTACGCTGCTGATGTGGAGTCTGTTTGAAGCCGCCAGCCGGCCGCTTACGTTGATGGAGGCGGCAAGCAAGGGCTTTTTCCCCTTTATTGTCGCGGATATCGTGAAGTCCGGCCTGGCTGCCGGCTTTATCGGCCTGCTCGGCAAGCGGTGAAACGCCGCTTCGCGACTGCAATTTCCGGAACTGTTGCCGCGAAGCCGCAACAGTTCGGCATCCTGAAAAATTGCCGCATAGAGCATTCACCTGCGCAGGGAGCGGGTTATCCGCCG
>JAITDR010000039.1 GCA_031282465.1 Desulfovibrio sp. | reverse complement strand
CCGATGCAGCCTACGTCCGCCGTGCCGTACCCCTGGCGCATGATAAGGTCGAATTTTTTCTCCAGCATGTTGCGGTTTTTTTCCGAAAACTTTTCGCCGGTGACGAAGGCCACTTCCAGGAACATGTCCTTACGCAGGTTGATGCCGCGTTCTTCGGCCTTTTGGGCCAGGTGGGTCAGATAGCTCGGCGTGCCCACATAGCCCTGCACGCGCAGTTTCTGCATGATTTCGAGCTGGTTCACGGCATTGCCGGGGCCGGCGGGCATGATGGCGCAGCCCAGGTTGCGCAGCGGCTCCTCAAACATCAACCCGGTCGGGGCCATGTGGTAGTTGAAGGTGATCTGGGTCACGTCGCCCGGACGGAAGCCGACGGAATAAAAAGCTTCCGTGTATCCCCAGTAGTCGTCGCCGCGGTCCTCCGGGTCGAAAATGGGGCCGGGAGAAATGAAGATGCGTTTCAATTCCCCCATGTCCTTGGTCAGCAGCCCGCCCAGGCGCGGGCCCATGGACTGGAGGAAAATAAGCTCCTTCTTCTTGAGTATGGGTATATGCTTCAGATCGCTGAGTTGCCGGAATTTCTCCACATTGAACTGAGCGCGGTCGAAGCGCTTTTTTACGTCCTCGGAATAGCGGAAGGCGTACGAGAGCAGGTCCTTAAGTTGGATAAGATAAAACTGCCTGCGCTCTCCTTCGTCCAGAACTTCGCGTCTGCTGTAAATGCCTTCGATTCGATCCTTGCGGGTCATCGGAGCCTCCTTTGAATGTCTCGATACGCACGCGTGAGCGACGCATTTGCGAAAAATGTAGCGACTGCCCGCGCATAATGCAAGAAAAAAATTTTTTATGAAATGATTTCAATATATTGTATGATATTTGACAGAGGGCGCGCGAAAGGGAAAAATGTTGTTCCCGCTGCCGGTTGCCGGCGGCGTCGAACCGCGCCTGACCGCCGATCCGGGGCGCATGCCGATATGGAGAACGTTGAGGTGAGAGTATGGGCGCGCCCTTGACCGTGCTGGGTATTGATCCCGGCTCCCGCTGCCTCGGGTGGGGACTGGTGCGGGAGTGTTCGGGCGTGTTGAGTTTCGTGGACTGCGGCGTCATCCGGCCCAAAGGGGACGCATTTTCGGCGCGCTTGGCCTTCATTTTCAGCGCGCTTTCGGAGGTGGCTGCGTCCGGCCGGCCGGACGAGGCGGCTGTGGAAATGGTCTTCACTCACAAAAATATCCTGAGCGCGCTGAAACTGGGGCAGGCCAGAGGGGTTGCCGTGGCGGCCTGCGCGGCCCGAGGGGTGCCGGTTTTCGATTACGAACCCGCTGTGGTGAAGAAAACCCTGGTGGGCACGGGTCAGGCCGAAAAAAGCCAAGTTGCCTTTATGGTCGGCAGGATGCTCGGGATCAAGCCGGACTGGCCGGCCGACGTCGGTGACGCCCTTGCCTGCGCCGTCTGTCGCTTGAATATGCGGCGCATGGAGATGCTGACGGCCGGAGCGCGAAGCCCCGGGAGTGCCCGGTGAACGCGGGACAACGACCCGCGCCCGGTTACGCCGACAACAGCGGGAGATATGGGGAGCCCTCCGCGAACGCGCGGGAAAAACCCGCAAACGAACGCGTCCGGCCGGCGGACCCGGCCGGTGAAACGCAGGCCGCGCGGCAGCGCCGCGAACTCATACTGTACCTTTTGGCCGGCGCAGCCGCGCTGGAGTTCATGTCGGCATCCGGGGCGCTGCTGTACGCGTTTGTCAACGGGTACACCGGCCCGGACGGGCGCTTTGTCTTTTCCTTTCCTCTGATACCCTTTTCGGCGGCAGCCCTGCTTATCCCGGCCCTGCTCCTGCTGTTTGTCCATCTTGCGGATGTCGGGCTGTTCCGCGAGCGCAACCGGGCAAGCGCGACCGCTACGGACTCTGCCGGCACGCTCCGCGCGGGGGGGGAAGGCGCCGGCGGGCAGGCCGCGGCGGACGCCGAGGCATGGGAAGCGCTGTTGCCGGAGCGGCCGGCAAGGCTTTTCCGCATCCTGCGCGGCGTACCGGCCGTTGCTCTGCTTGTGGGGATCATTCTTCTGGGCGCGGCGTTGCTGACTTTGGACAGCGTGCTTGACGCTCTGGGCCGGTTGGCCTCGGTCTTCGCCCCCCACGCCGAAATGCTCCTGGTCTGCCTGAGCGTCCTGGTCTGTTTTGCCGTGGCCGGGGTTTTGCTGTTGCGCTACCGCACGCGCAAAATGCAGGAGGAATACGCATTCCGTCGCGAGGTGCTGGAAAAAACCGGCGTGATTATTGTGGAGAAAGGCAGCCGTGCCCTGCCGCCGGGCGGGATCGAAGTTGTTCCGCAGATATTGCCTGCCCTCGAAAGCGAACGTCCGGCCCTGCCGCCCGCGCCCGAAGACGTCAAAGCCGAATTATGACCTGTTGCCGCAGCTCGCGTGGACCGTCGACGAGCGGACAATTGCCGCTCCGTAGCGTGCGGCGCGAGCCGGGTTGCGCACAACGGCGCGAAGGCAATGAGCCAGGCAACGCAGGGGTCTGTCCCGGCCGTAAAAACGCGCGGCGCGGACCGCGCAGAGAAATTCCGTTTCCCTGCGCAGGCCCGCGTCCGCAATCTTTGCCGGCCACGGCCACCATTCCGCGCTTTCGGGGTCGTCCCGCGCATCACCGATAAGGTGCGCCGCGCCGGCCAGGATGCGCCCGCGCAAGCCTGCGAATTCGTCTTCGGACAGGGGCAGGCTTTCCGGGCTGGGGAGGGCGGCCGGCCCGTCCAGAGGGTCGATGCCGCTTTTGTGCCGCACGAGCTGCGCGGCTTGGGCGAAGAAAGCATGGCGGCGGGTTTCCAGGGCTTTCAGGATGACGCTGTTCCGCCCGTGCAGTCGATAATAGAGCAGGATTTCAGGCAAATTATCAAGTTCCGTCACTTCGCCGATACGCAGCCATAAATCGTAATCTTCGGCATGGGAGAAGAGTTCCCTGTAGCCGCCGCAACGCTCCAGGGGGGCGCGTCGCATCATCACGGCAGAATGCGTGAAGGGACAGCCCCAGGCGAACGCCCGTTCGATGTCCGCCCCGCGCGGATGCACGAGTATGCGCCCCGGTCTGCCCGCGGCGTTGATGTAACGCACGGCGCTGCCCAGCACCCCGAGCGCCGGGCGGGCGTCGAAAGCGGCGACCTGCCGCGCGAAACGTTCCGGCAGGGCGATATCGTCCGCATCCATGCGGGCGATCAGTTCCCCGTTTGCGGCGCGCAGTCCTTCATTCAGGCAGGCGGCCAAATTCGAACCGGCGACATCCAGGACAACGGCGCGGGGATCGCGCCGGGCGCGGCTTTCCAGTACGGCGCGGGAAGCGTCGGACGAGGGAGAATAGAGGAGCAGCAGTTCGAAATCGCGGTAACTCTGCCGCAGGATGCTGTCCACGGCTTCAGCCAGAAAAGCTTCGGCATTTCGAACCGGCAGCAGTACGGAAAGGCGCGGCACACGGGCTCCGGCGTCAGGACGCAGGACGAGGCGCGGCGCGGGCTCCGGCCTCAAGGTTCAGGATGAGATCCACGGCAGCGGCGAGGTCCGCCGCCCGGTAGTCCGGTTCCGCAACATAGGCGCCGTCCCGGCCTCCGGCGCCGGTTGCCGTCAGGATGGATGTTACGCCGGCCTGCCGGGCGCACAGGATGTCGCTTGTCCTGTCGCCCACAAGCAGGCTCCCGGCAAGGTTGATATGCATGTCCTGCGCGGCGCGGCGCAGCATTCCGACGGCGGGTTTGCGGCAGTCGCAGACGATTTTGAGTTCCGGGCGTTCGCCGGGAAAGCCTTTGTCCGGGTGATGGGGGCAATAATAAATGCGGTCGAGGTAGGCGCCTTCGCGCCCGAGCAGGGTTTCGAGCCGGGTATGTACGGCTTTCAACCCGTTTTCCGTGCATTCGCCGTGCGCGACGACGGCCTGATTGGTGACCGCGACGGCGAGCAGGCCGGCCTTGTTCAGGCGGCGCACGGCGGCGGCGCTTCCGGGCAGAAGGCGCAGGTGGTCCGGGTTCGCGATAAAGCCGGCTTCCTCGTTGAGCACACCGTCGCGGTCCAGAAAGACCGCCCGTTGCGGCAGGCGCAATGTACCCTGCGCAAAACGTCCCGATGCGATGTCGGCCTCGGCCTGATCTAGGCGTTCCGGCGTACCGGCATCCTTGATGTATTCCGGCGACACGTAGCCGTGAATCCGGCCTCCCCGCGCAAGCAGTTCCGGAAAAAGATGCTCGGCGAAATCCAGTATGCGGGGCGGGCCGGCGGCGAGTTCGCGCAGCGCTTGCAAAGTTTCGCGGCGGAGGATGTACAGGGCCGCGTTGACCAGATTGGGGTATTCCGCGCCGTCGGGGTGCGGGCTGGGATGGAATGCGGCGACAAAGCCGTTGTCGTCGAGTTCCACAAGGTCCGAGTCGTGGGGGTGGTCATTGGGGTGCAGAAAAAGGGAGGCGTCCGCCCCGCTGCGGGTATGGGCGGCGTGAAAGCGCGCCGGATCCGCGTTGATCAGGGTATCACCGTACAGGATCAGCAGGTCTTCGGCCGCGGAATCAAGGTACGGGAGGGCGGCCAGGGCGGCTCCGGCCGTGCCGCGCGGTTCGCCGTCGTCGACGATGCTCAGGCGCAGGCCGAAATTGTCCTTGCCTGCGCAGAAGGCGGTTATCTGCTCTGCCTTGTGGTTGACCGACAGGAGCACGGATGTGATGCGGTTGCTTTTGCAGTACAGCATTTGGCGCTCCAGCAGAGGGATGCCGGCGATGTTTACCAGAGGCTTGGGCAGTCCGTTCAGGCGCGACGCCAGCCGTGTGCCTTTGCCTCCGGCAAGGATGACGGCCTGGTTCAACATGGAGGAACGCACTCCTGCCCGGCTGTTTCGTCAACAGCGCGGCGCACGGCTTCCAGAGAAGACAAACGCGGCC
>JAITDR010000027.1 GCA_031282465.1 Desulfovibrio sp. | reverse complement strand
TGAGGTATCCCGGCGCGCGTGCCTGTCCGTTGACGCTGATGCGGCAACTCGCCCAGAGTCTGCGCCGGGCGCGCAGGCCGCTGCCCGGCAAAGCCTCCCCCAGCGCGGCGTCCAGCCGCAACTCTCGGGCGTCGGACGCGCGGATATAACGCAACGGGAAAAGTTCCGCGAAATTCCACAAACAGGTCTTCACGTCTTCTCTACAGCAATGAACGCTTGAAACAGTTCGCTTCTTATGTAATCGGTCCGTCGCCCGCAGCTTTCCCTTCTTCGGCAAGACACAGCACGCCGAGCAGGATGAGCAGGCCGCCGGCAATCTTGCAGGCGTTCAACTCTTCACCGAAAATCCATACGGAGAACAGGGTTACGCTGACCAGTTCCAGGTGCGATGCCGCAAAGGACGGCCCGACGGGCGCATACTTGAGCAGGGTCATCCAGGTTATGAAGGCCCCCAGGTAACCGGCGACGGCGCCGTAAATCCAGATGCGGGAAAAGAGACGGAACAGCCAGGCCGCATCCGCTTCGGCCGGCAACGCCAGAAGCGACGCCTGTTTGAAACTGAGCTGGGCAAGCGTATCGAAACTCATCAGCACCAGGAATCCGATGATATAAAAGCGTTTCATCAGCAATTCCTTATGGTCCGATACCTGTTCCGGCCGTCTCCGCGACGCCGCGCCGCTATGGACGCTTGTCTTTGCGAGCCAAGTAAAAGCCGAAAGCGCCGACGGCCAAAATTAATAGTAGAGCCTGTATCCAAATGTTCATTATCGGCCCTCCGTATATGCGGAGTCGTCCGACTTACGGCGCATGGGGCGGATTGAAACTCTGCCCCAGTCCTACCACGGCTACGCCCAGAGTAATCAGCAGGATGCCCGCCGTGCGCCGGGGCGTGAGCTTTTCCCCGAACAAAACGCGCCCGGCAAGCATGATGACTACGATGTTGATGGAGCCGAGCATGACCCCGACCGACAGGTCCACCAGAGAAAGAAAGGCGGTCCAGACGAGAAATTCGCCCAAATAGCAGCAGATGCCGATCCAGATCCAAGGCCGCGCGAGCATGTGCTTCCAGTGCGCGAGACCGTCGCTCCCTCCGTCGTGCGCGGCGGCTTTTTTGAAGGAAAGCTGCCCGCCCGTATCCACAAGCATGTTCACAAGCCATAAAACGATTACCTGCGCGCTCATCGTAACTTCCTTCCGGCTGCCGTCCGCCGGTGGAGGAATGCATTCTCCGCACCGCGATGCGGGGCATCGGCCTGAGCAGGAGCAAGGTCGGTCGGGGAAATCATCAGTCTTATGCCTGCGCGGGCCCGTCCGGCAGGGTCCGGGGCGAAGTATCGCCGAGGCCCGCTACAGCACCCCGGCGGGGTCCGGGACGAAGTGCCGGTTCCCGTTTGGGTCCGTGAAAGGCCGCGAAGGCGCCGCGGCGCTTGCCCGCGCTTTTGCCTATGCTTTCAGCGGGCATGGCTGCGGGCAGTTCTCTGGACGCGGCGCGGGCAAGTTCCGCCTTTTCCGCGTCGGAAAGCCGGGCCGCGCAATACAGAGCCGTGGCGTCTCCTACCTTGTCCCGTTCCTGGTCCACGGTAATCATGTGGTAGCTGCGGTCCAGGAGCATGAGTTCCGCCGGGCCGCCCAAGCGGTTCAACACATAGAGCGCGTTGCGCAGGTCGGCGATGTCGTCGTTGCGCGCGTGAACGAGCAGGCTGGGCAGGGATATCTCGTGCAGCCGCTTTTTGACCTTGTCCACCAGACGCCACAGTTCGCGCAGGGAAACGCCGGGGGTGGCGATAAGCCCGGCTTCAACGGCATTGCCTTCCTGCATCCGGGCATGAATCCGCCGGCGCAGTTTTTCGTTCATAATGCCGTAAGGATGCACCTCGCGAAAACGGTAGCGCCGGCCGATAACGGGCAGACGCAGCCACAGAGGCAGAAGAAAGCGCAACTTGGTGATGCTCCAGCCGTCCCAGCGCAGGGTCGTGGAATACAGCGCCAGTCCCCGGATGCTTTCCGGCGTTTGCAGGGCCAGATGCAGGCTCAAGACCGCCCCGGCCGACAACCCGCCGACAAAGACCGCGTCCGTGTGCGGGCTCAAGGCTTCCAGGGCCGAGGTCGCGCTCGCAGCCCAATCCTGCCAGGTCGTGGCGACCAGCTCCTTTTCCGTGGCACAGTGGCCGGCAAGCAGGGGGCAGAGTACGGTGAACCCGTAGGCGTTAAGTTTTTTGGCCACGTTTTTCATTTCCGACGGGGTACCGGCCAACCCGTGCAGGAGGAGCATACCGATACGGCTGCCGGGGAAAAAAGGCCCCAGTCGCTCAAGCCCGGTCATAGGCGGGGGGCGGTCCGTTTGCCGCCGTCGGTTCTGCGCAGGACTTCGTCCAGCAGGCGCAGGGCAAGGTCGATTTCCGGGCGCGTCATGTGCAGCGAAGGCGCGAGGGTAACGACGTTCTTGTAGTAGCCGCCCACGTCCAGCACCAGGCCGTACCTGCGTCCGTCCGCTTCCAGGTCGCCTTTCAACCCCTCTTCGACCATACGGTCAAGGCGCGCCTTGTCCGGCGTAAAGCCGTCCGCGGCGCAGATTTCCATGCGCAGGGCCAATCCCAGGCCGTCCACGTCGCCGACGGCCGGGTGGCGCGTTTGCAGTTCACGCAGCCCTGCCAGAAAATAGGCCCCGAGTTCCGCCACCTGTGTCTCGTAATCCGTTTCCGCCAGCATGCGCATGGTTTCCAGGGCGACGGCCGTGCCCAGGGGGTTGCCGGAAAAGGTGGAATGCGTGGAACCGCACGGGAAGACATCGGGAGCAATCAGTTCCTCCCGCGCCCACATCCCCGCAAGGGGATTGAGGCCGTTGGTCATGGCTTTGCCGAAGATGACGATGTCCGGGACGACCCCGAAATGCTCCATGCCGAACAGTTTGCCTGTGCGGAAAAAGCCCATCTGTATCTCGTCGTCGGCCAGCAGTATCTTGTGTTCGTCCAGCACGCGCTTGAGGCGCTTGTAGTAGCCGGGGGGCGGTATCACGTAGCCGCCCGTGCCCTGGATGCATTCCACATAAAAGGCCGCAAATTCGGCTTCCTGCGCCTTGGGGTCCCACAGGCCGTAATACTCGGTTTCAAAAAGGCGTTCAAAACAGCGGGCGCAGAACAGGTCGCAGTCGTCGCGTTTTTTGCCGTAGGGACAGCGGAAACAGTAGGGAAAGGGAATGAACATGCCCCTGTCCCCGAAATGCCCGTAACGCCTGCGGTAGCGGTAGGACGACGTTATGGCGGAAGCTCCCAGGGTGCGCCCGTGGTAGCCGCCCTCAAAGGCCAGCATAAGGCTCTTGCCTTTGGAGGCGTTGCGCACCAGCTTGAGGGAGTCTTCGACGGCCTGGGAGCCGCCCACGTTGAAATGCACGCGCCCCTCGACCCCGAAGGACTGTTGCGCGGCCCGGCAGAGCATGGCCGCCAGTTCCACTTTTTCCCTGTGCAGGTATTGAGAGGCCAGTTGCGGCAGGGTGTCGATCTGGTGCTTGAGCGCCCGGTTCAGACGTTCTTCGCCGTAACCGAAGTTCACGGCCGAATACCACATCTGCAAGTCCAGAAAAGGGATATCTTCGGCATTGTAGAGAAACGAGCCCCGGCAACGCGTGAAGACCCTAGGCGGCTCCAGATAGTGCACCGTATCGCCGTGGGAGCAATACCGGGCTTCGTCGCGCAGAAGCGCCTGTTCGTCGTACGGCATCACCATTCCTTTAACTACTGATATACGCATTATAAGGTGAACATGTTACCGAGGGATCGGCAGCGGCGCAAACGCGGATACGCCTTGCCCCGCGCCGCGTTCTGCGGAGCATTGACCTTACCGATTTCTGCGGAAATCAGTAACGCCGGTAAACCCCGGCTTTGCCGGGGATTCCCAAAGTTCGACTTTTCGGGACAGAGTGCAAGAAACCTCCCGCGGTGAACCGGTCAAAGTTCAAAAACAGGAGGCTGACTATGGGAAGTGAAAACAGCATAACCCACGCCGAACGGGAATGCAAGCAGCATATCGTATGGATCAGGGTCACTCTGTACTTTTCGGCTTTATATCGTAATATTATGTAAACTCAGTATATTATGATAACAGATACAGTTTTGTGACCTTCTGAATTTTTGAGGCAATGCAGAGAGCAGATTGACTCTGTTGTATTGATAAAAAAATATCGACGGGGAAAACCTATTTTCGGGCTTGCCTTTCGTGTGCGGCGCAGTGTTCACGTCACCGGCGGGAAGATGTTGCCGCAGGTTCGGACGCGTTCAGCCCAGGCTGAGCAGTGTGGTTTGACTGGGAGCAATACATGCGCCCACGGAATTGGGCATCACCGCCAGACAATTCTGTCCGGTCACGCTTGTCAGGCGCTGCGCGGGTGCGCCGCCGACTTTTATCGTAAAACAACCCGCGTTGTACGATGTCTGACCGGACATCGTGTGCGAAGCCACCCCCATCAGCACACCCGCCTGATCGCCCGCGCTGACGAGACCTTTTGACGTCTGGTTCAGTGCAGGCGTGCATTCTACAAGCACATTGGGCACAACGGGAGCGGTGGCGGAACTCAACGCCGTGTTGGGATAGGGAACAGGCACCACTGCCGGTCCGGCGGGCGTAAGACATACGTCCGGAAAAGACATGTCCGTCCCCGCTCCCATACTTAACATGAACATTGCGAACCTTCCGTGTTTGTCGTGTTGTTGCCGGGCGGGGCACGCATTCCCCGCGTACGCTGCGGTCAGGAGCAGCGTTGCGACACGTGCCGTAATGCCTCTTCTTTGCCTTCCAGTACCGTGCGTTGCAGATCAGCGCCCGCGAAGCCGGTGTTGCCGACCACCAGGTTCTGCAGATCAGCCGCACAAAGTCCGGCGCCGGCGAGTTCCGCCCCGGTCAGTCGGCACTTGCGCAACGAGCCGCTGTGCAGATCCGTGCCGGAAAGATCTGCGCCGCCCAGATCGCATTTTATGAAACGGCAACCTGCCGCCCGCAGCCCGTCCAGACGCGCACGGCTCAGGTCACAGCGCGTAAAAAAAGCGTCTTCCAGATGCGCGCCGTAGAAATCCGCATCAATAAAACGGGTCATGTCCAGCGTTGCCTCACGCAGGTCGGCCCCGAAAAAATCCGCGCCGGAAAAGTCCGCTTCCGCGTCCGTGCGGAGCTTGTGCAGATCCGCTCCGGCAAAAGACAAGCCCGCGCAGGCCGTACCCTGAAAGAGGCATTCCGGAAGAACCGCGTCCTCAAAGCGCGCCCCGGCAAACGTCGTTTGCCGGAACAGGCACTTGAAGGCGCGCACCTTGCGGAAATCCGTCCTCGCGGCCCGCGTTTCGCCGAACTCGCACAAGGACAGCGTTGCCCCGCTGAACCGCGCTCCCCCGATATCGGCTTTGCCGAAAGTGCACAGGTTGAGCGATGCGTTGTCGAACAAGGCGCCGCCCGCATCGCATTCACTGAAATTCGTCAGTTCCATGTCGGCGTTGCGGAAGTCCGCCGCGCGTAACACGGCCTTTTGCAGCACGGCCTGCTTAAAACGCGCCCCACGCAGGTCGGCCCCGGTAAAATCCGCCTCGGCGGCAACGGTGAAGGTGAAGGTTGCCCCCCGCATGGCGCAGCCGTTGAACCGGGTTCCGGTGCAGACGGCATGGCTCAGGTCCACGCCGGAAAAGTCCAGTTCGGAAAGGTCGAGCCCTTGCAGATTTTTGCGGGCCGGGCTTTGCCCGTCCGCGAGCATTGCCCGCACATCCTCGCGCGTGAGTTGTTTCAGGGCGTCGGGGTCCATGCCCTGCGCGGCAAAGGCGGCCTTGACGTCTTCCGGCAGTTCGCCTTTGCCGAGCGCCCGCAGCTTGGCCTCGCCTTCCGCGCGCAGTTTGTCCAGGGGCGCGAGATGCTTACCCAGTACGCGCAATTTTTTCTCGGCTTTGTCGTAGACGGCCGCGATTTCGGCGCGTTCCCCGGCGGGAATCCTGTCGGAGATAGTCGCGCCCCGCGCTTCCTTGAGGGCGGCAAGGGCCTGTTCCATCACCGCGGCGACGCTTTCCGTCTGGGGCAGGGGCTTGGGTCGGGCGGCCTCGGCAAAGGCGGCTTCCACTTTGTCGAAAACCTCCTGCGGCACCCTTTTCATGCCGCGCAGGATGCCCAACGTCTGCTCCCGCGCTTTGATCGATTCTTCAGCGACAACTTTTCCAGGGTCGGGAAAATGCGCCCGCACTTCCTCGATCAAGGTATTGATGCGTCCCTTCATTTCCTCTTTTGCGGGCAGAGGCATGTTCAGGGTAAAGGGCGCGGGCGGGCCGTCCGGAGACGGCAGGGGAAAATCGAAGTCGTGCCTGTCGGCGAGTTCCGGGGGCAGGATATCCAGAAGCAGCCTGCGCAGACGTTTCCCTTGCCCTGCCAGGGACAGGACATGCGGGCAGCCTTCCGGCAGAAAAAGCGGAAGCGCGCTCGGAACGGCTTTCGCCCACTGCGCGAACAGGCTTTTGCCCTGCGCTTCGGGAGGCAGGATGATAACCGTCGGCCGGGGCAGGGGTTGAGTGCCGGCCGCAAACGCGTCCTCCGCCGGAAGCGGGGGCGGCAGGCCGGGGACATCAGCGGATGCGGCAGGGTCCGGGGCGACGACGATGTCGCAGAAATCACCGGTTTCCTGCTCGGCGAACAGGGCGGACAGGTCCTCCGGCACAACGCATACGGCTCCGCCCGGATGGGATGCCGGGATGAAAAGCGGCGTGTCGACCGAACCGGGGACGAGGAAAACGGCCCGCGCTTCCGTGCCCGGCCCGCGTAACAGGACGGCATCCGGCGCGTTGCGGTCGTTCAGCGGGTAAATGCGCAGGGCGACGAGCGCCCGACCGGCGAAGCGCGGGACATACAGGCCGGCGGGCAGCGTAAAGGCGGGGCCGGGGGGCAATCCCCAAGCTTCAGGTTTTTCTTCCGTCGCTTCACCGGCACAGCCGATCCAGGCATCCTCCAGAGTTCTTTTTTCCAAGCCCAGTGCGGCAAGGCGGGCGAGGAGTTCGTCGTCGCGGCGCAGGGCGCGGCGCGCGGCGATAAGCAGGCGGAAACCACGGTCGTGCCAGGGGTTCAGCGGCTGCGGTTCGCAAAGAACGCCTTCAATAGTGAAGCCGTCCAGTTTACCGAGGGCTTCCTGTATGGACCGCACGCCTGCCTCGGCCTTGTCCGGGGCCGCCCCCTCTTTTTCCTTGATCTTGTCCAGTGCGGCGCGCAGTTGCGCGCGCCCCCCCGCAAGCTGCATCCGTGCCTGCGTCTCCGCCCGGCCCAGTCCTCTTTCAGCACGCCCGAGCATGCGGCGCAAATTTTTTTCCTGCGCGTCCAGATCGGCGCGCAACGCGGGAAACGCACTCAGGTCGAAGCTCATCAGGTGGCTGAATTGCTCGCGTTGAGCGAGCATCTGCTTTTCCAGTTGATCCAGGGTAGAGCGCGCTCCGTCCAGGGTTTCCCGTGCCGAGTGGGCCATGTCCCCCAAGCTGAAAGGCATGGTCGGGCTTTGGTCCGGAAAGTCCTTTTTTATCCGAGCAAAAAATTTCGGCAGATCCCGCGCCGCCTTGACGGCTTTGGCGCAGGCAGTCTGCGCCTCTATGAAGGGGGCGAGGTCGATTTCCACGGAGGGGTGTATGCGCTTTTTCTGTTCTTCCAGATAGTATTCCGGAGATTTCGGGGCATCCGACAATTTTTCGGTCACCACGAAAACGCGGAGGATATCGTCCATTTCGTCGTCTTCGACGAAGATCAGCCCCCTGTGCAGGACAAGGGCTCCCATGAGGTCGGGGAGCAACCAGACCGTATCCGCGCGCAGGCGCACTTCCCGAAATATGCCCGGTTGTTCCGAATCCTTGACATAGGGCAAAGAGCGCGGCTGCGTGCCGGACACCGATGCGTCCGCAGCGCGCGTATGCGGTCCGCCCGCGGAGGATGTATACGGTTCGGCAGCGGCGGAGGCGAAGGGCATAAACTGTTCAACCGCGGTCACAAAGGCGCGTATGCGCAGTTCGGGCAGGCGGGCGCGGATATAGGGGAAGGCATGGTGCATACCGATGATTTCCACCTCTTCGTCGCCCCGGAAGAAAAGCGCGTCGCCGGCGTTGTCCGCGATGTCCGGGCGGACCTTGAGGCGTTGTGCGCTTTGAGCCGAGTAAAAAAAGTCCGGGTTGAGGTCGTCGGGGTAGGCGGGCCGGCGCGTTTCCAACCAAAACTTGTCGTAGGTGCCGGACAAGGCGCGCCGTTCGGGGTTCTCCACAGCTACAGGGAAGGGGCAGACCGGGCGCGGCATATCCCGGCCGGAAAGGATGAAATGCTCCGGATCTTCCAGATTCGGGACCTGCGCCGCCGGCTCGTTGTTTTTGCCCAGACCTTTGCCGACGGGATTGGCGGGAAAATCCGGACCGCCCAAAGCATTTTCCCAGACAAGCGGTATAGCGGTGAAGGGCAGAGGATCGGTGAAACCGCCGCCGGGCAGGCGCTGTCTGTCTCCGAACACGGCGATACGCCGGGCAAGGGAACCCACGCGAAAGGCGACTTCAAGCGCTCGGAGCGCCTTGCCGCCCGGTGTGCGGCAGAAACCCGCGACCAAAACCTCCGCCCCGGGCTTGGGCAGGCCCATGTCCATAACGGGTGCTTGTTCAAGAGACGCAAAAAGGTCCGGCGCCTCCTTCCAGAAATCCTGCTCCGCGCGCAGGCGGCTCTGCCCCGTTTCCGCGTCGAACGCCGTGTACAGGCCGACGCAGACCGTCAGGTAACGCTTTCCCCGCCAAGAAAAAGGACTGAGGGTGACGCTGTGTTCGTTGTCCTTGTATACTTTCATCACGGTATTTTTCAGAGAATAGTAAATAATGTGGCTATTTCATTACGCGTCACCGCAGTTGTCGTATTTGTCGTACTTGTATTTGTTGATGTTGCCGCCGTTGTCGTTAAACTGCCTGCTGTTGTGGTTTGACTGCCTATATTCTGCGTTTCAGTACCTATAGTAGAAACATAAGATGCCAATATTTGCAGTTTTTGAGCGACAGTCATAGTTTCTTTTGCTAAAACTTCTCCATGGTCTGCAGCAACTTCCTGATATTCTGCAGCAACTTTTTTCTCTTGTCCTACAACTTTTGATTCTTCACCGAAAATTTTTTTAGATATTGCGTCTAAATCACTCCTTATTGCAGAAACCGTATCTCCTTTCCCCAAGATTTTGAAATTTTGTGTTCCAATATCTTTTTTATAATTTGCAAAGACTGTAACAGCTATTCCTATATTTGCCGCTAATTGTATACCGAGCTTGACTGAGTTTTCTTCAGAAACATTAATTTTATTTTCATTTCCTACAGTTATGCCTGAATTTGATCCTAGATAGCAACTTACTTTTGCTCCTGCAACATACTCATCATACTTTCCCCCGCAATCAACTATCATTCCATCGGGCTCGGGCATTTTGCATCTCCTTACATTGCTGTCCCTGTTCAGTTCCAAGCGCTTTACTATGAAAGGAAGAGACTGATACGGGTTTTTTTGTCGGCCGATTCCAGGCGCAGTTCCTCTTGTCCTTTTGTATCAATCAGGGTCATGCCGTGACCTGCAGGCGCTCTGATGACATTGGTCTGCGCGGTTACGTCCACCACCGGGCCGGCCATGGAGGCATTGGGCAGGCAGCCCAGAATGACCGGTCGGTCCGGGTCGCCCTCGATGAAGGCCGTCAGCACTTCCACGCCTTTCAGCAGCGGGAAGTGGATGCCCGACCCCGTGCCGGCGTGCGTCTGCATCAGGCGCAAGGGCACGGAATTGTTGCCGTCGCCGGGTTTGTCCGTATCCGCGTAGAACACCTTTTCCGCAAAGGGAAACTTGACTTTGTAGCGTCCGTGTTTGTCCAGCTCCGCGTAGTCGCCGCTGCCGGCGGCGTCAATCCCGGCGTGGATTATCCCGGCTACGACAGGTCTCGGGGTGCGTTTTTCCGGGACATAGGGTCCCGCGTCGAGGGGGCGGCAGACGAACCCGTTCCCGTAGCCCGATGCCGTGCTTCCGGAGAAAAAACCGCCCTGCAGCGCCCTCTCGACGATACGCCCTTCCAGACTGTCGGCCGGCATGACGCAACGATGGCGCACCCGCACAATCAGATATCTTTCCGTGCCCAGACCGAAGGTACAGCCTGCCCGCAGCCAGGGGACGGTACTTCGCCCTTCGGCCTGTTCCGCTGCGCAAGCCAGAGCCGAAAGATGCACTGAGGCCAGCCTGTCCGCCGCCGCTTTCGCGTCTCCCCGGGAAAACTCCTTGCTGTAGCAGTTTATTTCGTCGAAGATACCGAAGCCGCCGTAAAAGGCGCATTCCCCATGCCCCCACGGATTGCCGCCCGATCCTTGGGCTTTGCCCACGGTCAGGCCGGGGTCTTCTGAGGAATAGTCGCGCAGGGTCACCTTGTTCGGCCCGTCGGACAAGGTACGGGCAAAGGCGAAAACAGTTTCCGGTTCCGTGCCGTCGCGCCGGTCGAGGGCATCGTGCGGGGCAAGGGAGTCAGGCGTGCTTTTGCTGTCCGCAAGGACCAGCGTATCCCCGTTATCCGTCTGGCGTATATAGGTGTATGCGCCCGCCCTCTCCTGCATGCGCGACAGGAACGCAAAGGAACTCTCGTTATACTGGCAGGTGAAGGGGCGCGCTGTGTAACGCTCCTTCATCTCGTCCGCAAAGTCCGTACCGGCGGACAATCCCTCTTCCGCCAGAAGTTTGTTGAGCAGTTGAGGCAGAGGTAGGCTCAAAAAAATACGCGAATGAACGGCATTGTGCAGTCTCCAGGAGCGCGGACGCAGGGTCACCTTGTATATCGCGCCCGCTTCAGTCGGGAAGATATAGGATATTTTCCCTGCAATACCGTTCCATGAGAACAGCTTTCCGGATTTTGCACGTCCTGTCAGGGTAATCATGGGGGCGCGCATAAGCGCTTCATGCAGGGCGCGCGCCTGCTTCGGCCCGGTTTTGGATGCCGCAAGCAGGATGTCGAAGACATATCCTTCACCGACGGCTTCCGTGCCGGTAAAGGCCAGCACGCGGCATGCATCGGCATGTAAGGGGGCTGAGGAAAATTCCCAGGGTTCAGGAGCGGGCACGACTTCCTCCTTGTCGGGGCGATGCCGGCGACGGGCGGTCTTTCGGCAGGGCGCCGTCACCCGCCTGCGTTGCCCGGCCTATGCAAGTTCGTCGTATCGAATTGCCACTCCATTATTGCATTTTTTGCGTCGGAATCATGTCTATGCTGTGTCGATCTTTCGCAGTGTATCATGGCGCAGTATATCGAAAAAATTCGTAAACGCCGCATGCCTGTATCCCTGTTCCCGGCAGCGGCGTTCCAGCGCGCCGCCCTGCACGGCCAGGACGAAGCCGGCCAGGCGGGCCGCGCAGCAGTCGGAGAGGCCGTCGCCGATCAACAGAAAGCCCCCTCCCGGCGCGCCGGCGGGCGGGCAAATCCGCCTCCGGGGCGCAGATACGCCGAGGGATGCCGTGTGCGGCTCCGGGCAAGACCCGCAGGCATTCGGCTCGATCACGCGGCATTTGCAGACCCCGGCGGGGCAGTCGTCGACTTTGTGCGGAAATTCCAGGCTGAAGGAGGCAGGGGCGTTTACGTCCGCCCCGGGTGCGCAAAGCAGCCGGTTGGCGACGACCGGCAGGTCGCCTTGCCCGGTGCGGCGCAGGATGCGTTTGATTGCGTAGTCGAGGCCGTCGCTGACCACGCGCAGGTTCAGCTTGTTTCGGCGGCAGTGGTCGGCGAATTCCACAAAGCCTTCCCGCACCGGCACCGAATCCAGAAATTCGTCCAGCGCGCGGGGGGAAACGGCCATCAGGCCGACCTGCAGTTCCATGCAGCGCCCCGCCCCGATCCTGCCGTCCAGCCAGTCCTGTTCGATGCGTTTCCATTCCGGCGCGGCAAAGCGTTCAAGCAGGGCGTCGGTCACATCAAAGGGCGTGACGGTACCGTCAAAATCGCAGACTATTTGCGGCGGAGTTGAGTGCACGCGCCGTCCTTCCCGCATCCGTGGAGAAAACATGTCCGTCACGGGCGGCAACGGCGACGGGCGGTCTTCGGCAGAGAGCCGTCTCCCGCCGTCGATTCCGGCCTAATCCTGCCGGTCCTTTTCGTTTTGGCGGCTGCGCAGCACATCGCGGAACTCCTCGGCGTACATGTCCAGCATGGCTGCCACCAGACCCAGGATCATCGGCCCGTAAAGCAGGCCGGGAACCCCGAAGGCATGCACTCCGCCCAAAATGGCCATAAAAATGAAGAGCAGGGGGACTCTGGCCCCGCCGCGCAGGATTATCGGGCGCAGGATGCTGTCGATGCCCGTCACCAGGAGGCCGCACCAGAGGCCGAGAAAGACGGCGCTTTTCCATTCGCCGGCGAGGGCCAGATACACCAGGGCGGGCACCCATACGAGTCCGGTGCCAACGACGGGCACAAAGGCCGCGAAGACCATGACGGCCCCCCAGAACAGGGCCGGAATGCCGACGACGGCAAGGCCTATGCCGCCGACAACGCCCTGCAGGACGGCCACGGCGACCCCGCCTACCAGCACGGAGCGTGAAACCCTGCGCAGACTTTCCATAACTACCCGCGTCCGGGCCGGTTTCAGCGGCAGCAGGTACGAAAGCCGCGCCACCAGCGCCTCGCCGTCGATGAACAGGAAAAACATGATCAGTAAAGTGAGCAGCAGGTAGCCGAAAAACATCAAGGCATTGCCCAGCAGAGACGACACATAACGGATGACGACCTGCCCTGCCTCGCGCGACAATCCGGCTATATTCTGCCGAAGGTCGTCGACATCGAAAGTGAATTCCGGCAGGTAGGTCCGCATGTACTCAAGCAGCGGCTCCAGGCGTCCGCCCGGCGTCAGGCTCCAGTCGGCGCCGGCCAGCCAGGCGGTGACGGCGCTTATGCTGCTTCTGGCCTGGGGAATGAGCCCTGCCACGAAAATCCAGATCAGCGCCGCGAGGACAAGGGTGATGCAGGCCAGCACGATCAGGGCCGCAGGCGCTCTTCTGCCCCCGGTCAGGGCCAGACAGCGGCGGTAGGCGGGATAGCTTATGGCAGTAAAGGCGCAGGCGAGAATAATGCTGTGCAGGAACGGCTGCACCAGGTAGAAGAGCAGATAGAGGGAAAAGAGCAACAGCACGATGAAAAAGCGGAAAAACAGCCTGCGTCCTTCCGGCGGGGCAACGGCGGTGTTGTCGTCGTCCGCCTCGGACGGAAGGGGCGTGCGCAGATCGGAAGACGCGCTCATTGCCCCGTGCCTCCGGGTCCGCCGCGCTCTTCCCCCGCGCAGTCCGCGTCGCGCCCTTTTCCGGCTCGGGGCGCCGCGTTGCATTCTTCCCCGCCCCGGTCCGCCTTGTGTTCTTCCGCCGCCCGGCCCGCCGCGCTGTTTTCCCGGCGCTTGGCCTCATCCCAGAGGGCGTTTTTTTCTTCCATATCGAGGGAGGCGAAATCGCGGCCCTGTTGTCGGGCTTGTTCTTCCATGAAGGCGAAGCGTTCGAGAAAACGGGCCGCAGCGGCGTCGAGGGCGGCGTCGGCCTTGATGCCCTTGCGTCTGCCCAGTTCCACGAGGGTGAACAGCAGATCGCCCAGTTCATGTTCCCGACTGCTCTTGTCCTGTGAGGCGAAAGCGTCGAGGAGTTCGAGCCATTCCGCTTCGACCTGTTGTTCCACGTCGACGTCGTCGCTCCAGGTGAAGCCTGCTCCGGCGGCGCGGGAGTGGATGCGGTAGGCTTTGATCAGGGAGGGCAGGCTTGCGGGCAGGCCGCTGAAGAGGCCCGCCGTTTTTCCGGCGGCGGCCTGTTCGCGTTTTTTGATTGCCTCCCAGGCGGCGAGTTGTTCTTCTACGGAGGCGAAGACGGCGTCGGAAAAAACATGCGGATGACGCCGGATCATTTTCAGCCGGCTGCGTTCGAAGACGTCGGCCGTGCTGAAGACGCCCTGCCGTTCGTACAGGAGAGCGATGAAGGTGAGCAGGAAAAACACGTCGCCGAGTTCGTCGGCCGCGTCCGCGCTGCTGCCGTGGCGTATGGCCAGGGCGAGTTCATGCGCTTCCTCGACGACGTAGTCGCAGAGGCTTGCAGGGCTTTGCGCCCGGTCCCAGGGACATCCGTCCGGGCCGAGCAGTGTACGCAGGACATCCTGCAATTCCGTAAATTTTTCGGCGGAGACGTTGCTCACGGCATACCTTCAGGGAGTTCGGGCTGTAGGGGCGCGTTCGGCGTCCGGGCCGGATTCAGAGTTGCCGGCCGGATTCGAGAAATGCCGGGAGCAGGGAGCGGGCAAAGGCGACAAAAGGCGCGAGGTGCTGGGCCAGCGCGGATTTTGTCAGAAACGGCGAATCGGGCACGAAGCGTTGCATGAGGGCAACGGCGACGGCGGAAACGAAAAGTCCCTTGCACAGTCCGGTGAGCGCGCCGAGCAGGCTGTCCAGCCGGGGATCGAGGGAGATGACACGCCGGGCGATGACGGCGAACAGGGAAACCGTTATGAGCGCGGCCGCGAAAATGATGAGGTAAGAAAGACCTGTCGCGATTTTGGGGTTGGCGATGACGCCGTCGAATTGCGGGGAAATCATCGGGTAAAAGCGTCCCGCCAGGAAAAAGCCGAGGAAGATGCCTACAAAACCGGCTGTTTCGGGAATAAAGCCGCGCAACATGCCGCGCACCAAAAAAAGGAGCAGCAGAATACCGATGCCTATATCCAAAATACTGATCACGCGCCCTCCACAGCAAGCTGTCGCAGGGTGATTCTCAGCAATATCCCGGCCGATGTCAACCGGATTTGCCGGCCGATTTGCCGCCGGCAAACTCTTCTCTGTCGCAGACGGCTTGAATCTGCGCCTTTGCCGATGACTCTATCTCGCCGGTGAAGCGCTTGGCCGTATTATGCTTGCCCGTGATATGGAATGCTTTCCTGCTGGATTCAGACTTCTTCGACATCGCATCGTTCTGACAGAATTTTTCTCAATTTCCGGCCGATAACTGTAACAGTACATAGCTGTGCGATTTTGTTCGTTATTTATTATTAAGCCAATCAACTGTTTCAGTGGAATAAATAAATTCTACATTAACACTTTAACATTTTTCAAACTTGCCTATACCTTTGTAGTGTATTTCTCCACTCGCTAATTGTAGCGATTTTAAATCTTAACTTGCAGCGAGTGCAGAAAGCGGCAGAATAAAAAGAGTAGACATAAGCAGCATAGCCTTTTTAAAATATTTCATAAATACTCCTTAGATGTTAAGGATTGCCTTTGAGCATATCTTTTGCTTACTTATTATAACTAACTGCTACTCAACCATCTCCTGCCAGCTGTTAAATACTTCAGGCATTTGCTCCTTAAGACGTTGAGCAAGTTGAAGTATGTTCCACAGTGAAAATTGCTTTAATTTCTTGGCTACATCGTGCGTCATACGTATGCCGACGGCGACTATTTGTACACCGCTGTATGCGGATATGTCGTGCGGCACTTTTTGGGAATCATTTTCAAACCGCAGGCGAGCGTAACCGATCCAGTGCAGGGCGTCGATGATGTTTTGCCTGGAGTCTTCCCGGCCTGCGTCAATTGCTTGCCGCAAAACATCGGGAAAAGCGTCGGGGTCGGCCGGGACGTCGACGGGCGCCGTCAACCAAGTTCGAAGCTCAGGAGGAAAGCTTTCGAGTTCATCCCCGGCGCTGAAGGCGGCACCGGGGAAAATAATCAGGCACATTGCAAGCAATGTCGAGAAGATAGAGTTGCAGCGGCTTGGGATTTTCATAGCCATAGTAACTCTGTTAAGGTAACTTGCGGCAGCGATTACCGTGCGGCAGTTTCTCCGTTCCGCAGGCGGCCGAAACCGAACCGGCATACCGGACGCCGAAAACCGGTGTCTCCGCCTTCATCACGCCGGAGCACACCTGTGTCTGTTGCGAATAAACATTTTCCGTAAAAAAAAGCAACCTCGCCCAAAGCCCCGGACTTGTCGCAGAGCGGCCTCGTAGGAGGCGTAGATTGAAACACAAGAAATTAAGGAGTCTCTTATGCAACATCCGACGAGACGAACGTTCCTTTACTTGGGCAGCCTCGCGACTGCTCTGGGATTAGTGTTCAGGGCGACGCCCGCCCACGCCGCAGACGCGATTACCGACTCTACCTGGATGAGCGCGCTCACGGCTGTTCAAACGCGCCGCAGCGTCCGCCTTTACACGGATCAGCCTGTAAATGAAGGAAGCATCAAAACCCTGTTGGCGGCCGGTATGGCTGCGCCGAGTGCCGGCAACGAACAGCCGTGGGAATTTGTCGTTATCCGTAATCCGGGAACTCTGGCTCAAGTCGGCGGTATCAATAAATACGCCGCTTTTGCCAAAAAGGCGCCGGTAGCCATTCTCACCTGTGTGAACACCGAACGGGAAAAATTCCCCGGCAACGGCATTGTGGATGTTGCCGCCTGCACCCAAAATATTCTGTTGGCTGCGCATGCGACAGGTCTGGGTGCGGTATGGACCGGCATTTACCCGGAACAGGACCGCATCGAGGGCTTCCGCCGTCTGCTGGGCATTCCGGAAACGGTTATTCCCTTGGCACTCGTAGTCATCGGACATCCCCGCTCCACGTCGAAGCGGGAAGACCGCTTCGACGCAACCCGCATACATGACGAAAAATGGTAGCCGTTCCTCTTAGCCGGATGACGGCATATCGCCCCGACGCGATTTGCCCTGCGTTTGCCTGCGCGAACCAGCTCACAGACAAATCGGAACACTGGAAAAATTTGATTTGCGGGAAACCATCGCAGCGGAGTCAGGATGGCCGCCTTGACTTGATTCAATTTTGTCATTACAACTCATTAAAATTCAATGACAAGGAGGCAAAGGAGTGGCAAATTTGCAGATACGAGTAGACGACAGCTTGAAGGAACAGGCACAAACAGTTGTGCAGGGTATGGGGCTGGATTTATCAGGTGCTGTTCGCATCTTTCTTGCTCAAGTGGTGAAGGAAAACGGCTTGCCTTTCAGGCCGACCAACGAGCCTTTTTACAGCGCCAAGAACCAAGACGCGCTCCAGAGGTCTGCGGCGCAAATGGAAGCAGGCAAAATCGTGATAAAGAGCCTTGATGAACTCCGGGGCATGGAATAATGCAGATTCAGTTCAGCGAGGAAGCATGGGAACAGTATCTTTATTGGCAGACCCAAGAGAAGCGCTTTCTCAAACGAATTAACGACCTACTGGAAGACATCGGACGAAGCAGACATCAGGGCACGGGCAAGCCTGAGCCGTTGAAAGGAGACTTATCAGGTTATTGGAGTCGCCGTATTGATGATAAAAATCGTCTTGTATACCGTCTGCTAAGCGGTGGTATATGCAAGGTCATACAATGCAAGGGACATTACGATGATTGATGGGAACGGGGCACCAGCCGGGGACTGAAGCGGCGGCCTCTACCGGCTGCGCATGCGACAGGTCTGGGTGCGGT
>JAITDR010000009.1 GCA_031282465.1 Desulfovibrio sp. | reverse complement strand
TGCCGCCCCTGCTGTTTTCCGCGGCCCTGTTCGCCGCTCCCTGGGTGCTGGACAGCATTGGTCGTCCCCTGGACGAGAGCGAGGCGGAAATCCTCATGGCCGCCGGGGGCCTGGGCTTTCTCTATTCGGCTCTGGCCTTCGTACAGCGCAAGGACAAATGATGTTTCAATCTACAGCCGGCCCGGAAAGAAGGAACGCCGGTAAGTGCCGCCCTTGACGACCATGCCCGATGCAATGAGCGAGCGTGTGCGCTTCGACGCCGAAGAAGGAGCCGCCCGCCTGGACGCTTTTCTTGCCCGCCAAGCGTTGTGCGGGACCGCCTCCGGGCCCTGCCCCGAGAACGCGGCGGAAACCGGCGCAGCACGCGGAACCGCCCTTGTCGGGACCGGGGCTCTTTCAAGGGAAACAATCAAAAAACTGATCCGCGCGGGCAAGGTCAGGGTCAACGGAACAATCACCTTGTCCCCCAAAGCGCCCGTACCTGCCGGAGCGGAAATTGAACTCGCCGTGCCGGCCCCGTCCTCTCCGCTTGCGCCTGAAGCCGGTCCCCTGAAGATACTTTACCGCGATGCGGTCCTGGCCGTCATCGACAAGGAAGCCGGACTGACGACGCACCCCGCCCCCGGTCGCCCCGAGGGCACACTGGCGCACAGATTATTGTCGTATTTTCCCGAACTCGCCGCAACGGGAGGTCCGCGCCCCGGCATCGTACACCGGCTGGATAAAGACACAAGCGGCCTGATGCTCATAGCGCTGAACGAAGCGTGCCGTCTTGCGCTGGCGCAACGCTTTGCGGAGCGCAAGATTTTCAAGGAATATCTGGCCCTCGTATACGGCGTGCCGAAGCCGCCGACCGGCCGCATCGACGCGCCCGTAGGCCGGGATCCCGCGCACAAGACCCGTATGGCCGTGGCGGCTTCAGGCAGACCGGCCGAAAGCGCCTACCGCGTTCTCTATGCCGACCCCGCGGGGCGCTTCGCCTTGACGGCCGTGCGCATTTTCAGCGGACGCACGCATCAGGTGCGGGTGCATATGCACTGCATCGGGCATCCGTTGATCGGTGACGCCTTGTACAAGGATCCGCGCTGTGCCGCCGCCGGAAAGCACCCGGCACATCCGTCAAGCGACCGCAGACTTGCCGAGCCCTTTATGCCGGGGCGGCAAATGTTGCACGCCCACAGGCTTTCCTTCGTCCATCCTTTTCCTGAAGCGTTGAACCATGCTGCCCTGCGTGAACAGGCGCTTTCCGCTTCAAGCGGGGGTGACGGCGCAGGAGCGGGCGCGTCCTGCGGCATATCATGCCGGTCGACGGCGCTTTCCGCAGCGGTCGCCGGCACCGGCGCCGGCGCGGCATCGTGCCTTGAAGCAGGAGAACCGGAACTGTGTTTTATCTGTCCGCCCCCGGAAGATTTTACGGACTGCGCCCTGTCCCTTGCCCGGCGCTCGTTGCGCGTGGTGCTGACCGGATCGCCGGGCTGCGGCAAATCGTCCCTGCTGGCATTGTTCGCGGAAGGGATGCCGGTATTCAGCGCCGACCGGACAGTTGCCGAACTGTATGCCGCGGGCGGCGATGCCGCACACCTGTTGCGGGCGCGTTACGGGGACCGTTTTATCCCCCGCGCAGGCGCGGGCGTGGACAAAAAAGTCCTGGGGGACGCCATGCGCGCGGATGCCGGGTTGCGCCGGGAGGTGGAAGCCCTGGTGCATCCTATGGTAAACCACGCACTGGAGGAGTTTCGGACGGAATGCGACGCGCGGGGCCTGCCTTTTGCCGTGGCCGAGATACCCTTGTATTTCGAAACGGGCGGAAAACGCGACAAAGAGGATGTCGTCACCGTCGGGGTGCATTGTCCGTTTCCTATTCGGCGTGAGCGTCTGACGCGCCTGCGCGGGTGGTCCGATGCGGTGATTGCGGGTATGGAATCCTGGCAATGGCCGGAGGACAAGAAAACTGCAGCCAGCGATGTTGTGGCGGACAACAGCGGCAGCCTGGAGGATCTTGCGAAGGAAGCGCAACGCCTTACGGTTTTTTTGAAGGAAGCGCGGGCTGCGCGTGATGCGGCGCTCGCACGCGTGTTCGCGGCGTTTTGGGACGGACGGGAGGAAACTTTCCCGCGTTGCCCGGAGCGGTCCGAAGGGATGCGCGGGCGATTCGGCCCTCGGAGGAGCGCCGGCGCATGACGGGCAATGGCCGCAACGGCGCAGGAGTTCGGGACCGTTTCCCAAGCCGTGAGTAACGCCGGCGCATGACGGGCAAAGGACGCAACGGCACGCGGCAGGCAGCGGTGCCGGGCAACTGTGCCGCGAACCGCTTGAGTTTTCCGCTGACTACATTATGCTGTAGAATGGGAGGTTATAATGACTTTTGAAATTGCGGAAGCTTTGAAAAAATTCGACGGCGATCCCCTGTATCAAGAAGTGTTTAACAAATATAAAAAGGTCGGTGTGGCATACACGAAAAGCGGCTCCATGCCTCTACGTGATGTGAAATTCGCTTCAGCAATGGATATGGATGGATTTGAACAGAAGTTCGGCGTGATTGTCAGGAACATGACCCAGGGAGACAAAATCACCGGTGCGCACCTCGTATGGTCTGAAGCGGACGGGGCCTATGCCGTCAGACTCACTACCAAGGATTGTTGGATTCCAAGTGACGAGACCGTTCATTGTATCCCCGAAGACGGTCCTGACTTCGGCTACATTGAAAGCGACGAAGAGTTGCGGGACTACCAGCAGGGCGTTCTCGACATTTTTGCCTGCATGGAGAAAGCGGCACAAAGAGCGTCGTGATGTCGAAAAAGTCCCCGCGAAATTGACCTTGCCTGAACTCTTTACCTGAAGCGGCATTACCCGTCGACGCCCAGGAATCCGCCGCTCTGATGTTTCCAGAGCCGGGCGTAAACGCCGTCCAGGGCGAGCAGGCTCCGGTGATCGCCTTCCTCCGCGATGCGCCCGCGCTCCACGACGACAAGGCGGTCCATGGCGGCGATGGTAGAGAGCCGATGGGCTATGGCGACAACCGTCTTTCCTTCCATAAGGCGATACAGGTTTTCTTGAATCGCGTTTTCAACTTCCGAGTCCAGGGCGCTCGTCGCCTCATCCAGAAGCAGGATCGGCGCATCCTTGAGCATGACTCTGGCTATGGCTATGCGCTGGCGCTGCCCCCCGGAAAGTTTGACCCCGCGCTCCCCCACATGGGCGTCATACCCCGTGCGTCCCGCCGCATCCGCCAGGGTCATGATGAAGGCGTCGGCTTCCGCCCGCACCGCGGCGGCGCGCACGGCCTCTTCCGACGCCTCCGGCCGGCCGTAGAGGATATTGTCCCGTACCGAGCGGTGCAGCAGGGAGGTATCCTGCATGACCATGCCTATGCCGGCGCGCAGACTCTCCTGCGTGACCGCCGCCACATCCTGCCCGTCGATGAGAATCCTGCCCCTCTGTACATCGTGAAAACGCAACAGCAGGCTGACCAGCGTCGATTTCCCGGCTCCGGAGCGTCCCACCAGCCCGATTTTCTCCCCGGAACGGATGTGCAGGAAAAAATCGTCGATAACAGGTCGCGCGTGCCGGCCGCCGTAGCTGAACCCGACTTTTTCAAAGCG
>JAITDR010000273.1 GCA_031282465.1 Desulfovibrio sp. | reverse complement strand
CCGGGTTCACGGTACGGTCCAGTTCTTCTTCAAGCTCGGCCGGCAGGCGCGCATCCTTGTCTGCCGGGGGCTTCACCGTTTGTCCTCCGGAAGCGTACCGTCGGAAGCGGCCCCGACGGGCGCCGATTCTTCGTTGCTTCCCGTTGGCGCATCGCGCAGTTCAGACCGGCCGGCAGGGGATGTCGCAGGCGGCGCGGCATCCGACTCGGGTCCGGCACCGGTACCGGAAACAGGTGCGGCGGGCGGTACGGCATCCGGCGCAAGCGTTGAGGGCGCGGCATCGCCATCGGTATCGGGGGCGGGTGTCGCAGGCGATGCGGCATCCGGCTCCGGCTCCGCAGGCGCGGCGGGCTCAGGCGTAGAGGACGCGGCATCGGCTTCGGGATGCTCCTCATGCGGAGGAGGGCGTTTTTTTGTTTTTTTCTTTTTGGGAGAGGCTTTTTGCGCGCGTTCCATCTCGTCCGCTTCAAAGTGTACAGCGCGTTGGAAATCGGTGCTTATCTTGCGGAAATCGGACATGACCTTGGCAAAGGTGCGGACGAGACGCGGCAGATGATCCGGGCCGAGCACGAGGATGCCCACGATAATGATGACCAGAAATTCGGTTCCGCCTATGCCGAACATGCTGCTTTCCGTGTGTTGTCGACGCCCCGCCTAATCATTCGTCAATCATTCCCATTCGATGGTTCCGGGGGGTTTGGAGGAAATGTCGTAGACCACGCGGTTCACGCCTTTGACTTCGCCCACGACGCGCCCGGAAATCGTCGCGAGAAGGTCGTGCGGCAGGCGGCTCCATTCGGCGGTCATGGCGTCAACACTGTCCACGACGCGCAGGGCCGCCACATGTTCGTAGGTACGGGCGTCGCCCATGACGCCGACGGTGCGCAGGGGGAGCAGCACGGCGAAGCCCTGCCAAACTTTGTCCGCCCATCCCGAGCGTTCCAGTTCGCGACGGACGATGCTGTCGACATCGCGCAGGATTTCCAGTCGTTCTTCGGTGACTTCCCCGAGAATGCGCACGGCCAGGCCGGGGCCGGGGAAGGGCTGTCGCCTGAGCACTTCGTCGGGCAGGCCGAGTTGCGCGCCTACGGCCCGGACCTCGTCTTTGAACAGGTCACGCAGGGGTTCAAGGAGCGCGAGCTGCATGGTTTCGGGCAATCCGCCGACATTGTGGTGGGTTTTGATGACCGTGCCTTTGGCCGAGGAGGATTCTACGACGTCGGGGTAGAGCGTGCCCTGAGCCAGCAGGCGCACATCCTTGAGTTTACGGGCTTCTTTTTCAAAGACTTCGATAAAAAGGCGGCCGATGATGCGGCGTTTTTTTTCCGGGTCTTCGACGCCTTGCAGGGCGGACAGGAACATGTCTCCGGCCCGGATGTAGTGCAGGTTGATGCCGGGCAGGCAACGCCGGATCATGTCGGTCACTTCTTCGCCTTCGTTGCGGCGCAGCAGGCCGTGGTCGACGAAGATGCAATGCAGCCTGTCGCCGACGGCGCGATGCAGCAGGGCGGCGACAACAGTGGAGTCCACGCCGCCGGAAAGGCCGAGCACGATTTTGTCGTCGCCCACGCGTTCCCTGCATGCGTCAAGGGTGCGGTCCACAAAAGAGCGCATGCTCCAGTCGGGTTTCAGGCCGGCGATCGTGAAGAGGAAATTGCGCAGAATCCGTTCGCCGTTCCGGGTGTGATGTACTTCCGGGTGGAACTGGACGGCGTAAATCCTGCGGATGTCGTCCGCCATGGCCGCGAGGTCCAGAGCGGGGGTCCGGGCCGTGACGGCAAACCCCGGGGGCGGGGACATGACCCGGTTGCCGTGCGACATCCAGACGGTGAACGGGGCGTCTGCGGGCACGCCTTGCCAGAGAGGCGAGGGGGCGGTCAGGCTGAGTTCGGCCGGCCCGTATTCCCGGTCGCGGGAGTTGGCGAGCCTGCCGCCCAAGGTGTGGGCCAGAAGTTGCATGCCGTAACAGATGCCCAGCACGGGCACGTCGGCGTCGAGTACAGCCGGGCTGAGGGTGGGAGCGCCGGGTTCACCGGCGTCGTCCGGGCCGCCGGAAAGGATTATCGCGTTCGCGCCCGCTGCCTTGATTTTTTCGTCCGGGGCAGAGCAGGGCAGTATTTCGGAGTAGACGCCCGCCTCGCGCACGCGTCGGGCGATGAGCATGGTATACTGGGCGCCGTAGTCGATAATCAAAACCTTCGCGAAATCGGGCATGAGGACTTCCTCGGTAAAGTATCCTTGCGGGGTCGGCAGTGTGTCGTTCCGCGGGTATGCCCGGCGTACGGCGCGGGAGGTCAGCCCTGATCCACCTGGTAATTGGGGGCTTCTTTGGTGATTATCACGTCGTGTACATGACTTTCGCGCAGGCCGGCCGGGGATATGCGCAGGAAGCGGGCCTTTGCGCGCAGGTCGTTCAGGTCGGTCGCGCCCACATAGCCCATGCCCGAACGCAGGCCGCCGACGAGCTGGTAGAGGCTGTCGCCCACAGGGCCTTTGTAGGGGACGCGTCCGACGATGCCTTCCGGCACCAGTTTCTTGGATGTTTCCTGAAAATAGCGGTCGGAGCTGCCGTCTTTCATGGCGTCTATGGACCCCATGCCGCGATAGATTTTGTAGCGTCGACCTTGATAGAGGATGCTTTCACCGGGGCTTTCCTCCGACCCGGCGAAAAGGCTGCCGATCATGACGCTGTGCGCGCCGACGGCAATGGCTTTGACGATGTCGCCGGAATATTTGATGCCGCCGTCGGCGATGACGCAACGGTCCAGTTCGGCGGCGGCCCGCGCAGCTTCACGCACGGCGGTAATCTGGGGTACGCCGACGCCTGCCACGATACGCGTGGTACAGATGGAGCCGGGGCCGATGCCCACTTTTACCGTGTCGGCGCCTGCTTCCAGCACGGCTTTGGCGCCTTCGTAGGTGCCGACGTTGCCGGCGACCAGTCGGCAGGAGGGCCAGGCGGCGCGGACTTCGCGTACGGCGTTGAGGACGTTGCGGGAATGGCCGTGGGCGGAATCCAACACCAAAAAATCCGCGCCGGCCGCAAGCAGAGCCGCGGCTCGCGGCAGACAGTCCGCGCCCACGCCGATGGCCGCGCCCACGCGCAGCCGTCCTCGATCATCCTTGCAGGAATCCGGGTACTTGCGAATTTTTTCGATGTCCTTCATGGTGATCAGCCCGCAGAGTTCCTTGTTCTCGTCCACTACGAGGAGTTTTTCGATGCGGTTCTCATGCAGGTGATCCTTGGCTTCTTCCAAAGTAGTGCCTACGGGCACGGTGATCAGTCGGTCCTTGGTCATACGGTCACTGACGCGTATCTGGGAAGGGTCTTTGACGAAACGCACGTCGCGGTTGGTCAGGATGCCGACCAACCGGCGGCCTTCTACAACGGGCAGACCGGAAACGTGGTAGCTGCTCATCAGTTCCAGGGCGGCGGCCACACTGTCGTCCGGACGCACAGTCACGGGGGAAGTGATCATGCCGCTTTCGGATTTCTTGACCTTTTTCACCTCATGGCTTTGTACTTCGATAGGCGAATTTTTGTGGATGACCCCCACGCCGCCGTTACGGGCCATGGAAACGGCCATTTCGGCCTCGGTGACGGTGTCCATGGCCGCGGAAAGGAGGGGAATGTTCAGTCGGATGTCCGGCGTCAGCAGAGAGGATACGTCCGCCATGTCGGGGGTGGTTTCGGAATAGCCGGGGAGGAGCAGGACATCGTCAAACGTCAGGCCGTCGCACATGCTGAACGCCATGGTGGGGACCCCTTGGGGATGCAGAGGAAAAGAAAGGTGGACCATATGCCTCAGGTCGAGGGCCTGTCAAGCTGCCTGACAGTCCACACTCCACCATGTGTAGATATAATATTGTGGAATAATTGCTGTTTTTGTAAAAGCTCCGGTGAGGGAATGCCCTCTCACCGCCGGCGGCAATGACGATTTTACTCTTTCGCGTGGCGGGTTCCGACAGTGGGCACATCATGCGGCAGGCTGCCCTTCCGCCGCGAGCAGCCGGTTGCGCAGAGCCCGGACGCGGTCGCGCAGGTCGGCGGCCCGTTCAAATTCCAGTTCACGCGCCGCGCCGCGCATTTCCCGTTCCAAAGACTGAATAAGCCGTGCCAGTTCACGCGGATCGGAAAGCATCACGTTTTCGTCCCCCCTGCTGCCGCGCAGCCTGTTCCCCGCCCCGCTGCCGCGCCGCCCGCCCTGAGCGCCGCCCGCCGAAGGCGGGGCAAACAGGGCGTCAAAAGGCGTGTCCACTTCTTTCCTGATGCTTGCAGGCGTGATCCCGCGCTCCCTGTTGAACTCCTTCTGCCGCTCGCGCCGGCGGGCCGTTTCTTCCATAGCGGCCTGCATGGAAGCCGTAACTCTGTCGGCATACATAATTACCCGTCCCTCGGCATTGCGCGCCGCCCGTCCGAACGTCTGAATCAATGAACCCTCCGAACGCAGAAACCCCTCCTTGTCGGCGTCCAGCACGGCAACCAGCGACACCTCCGGAATGTCCAGCCCCTCACGCAGGAGGTTGATGCCCACCAGTACGTCGAAATCGCCCTTGCGCAGAGCGCGGATAATGCTCATACGCTCCAGGGTGTCGATATCCGAATGCAGATATTTGGCGCGCACCCCCATGGAATTCATGTGTTCGGTCAAATCTTCGGCCATGCGCTTGGTCAGCGTGGTGACCAGCACGCGTGAGCCGTTGTCCGCCCGGACACGGCATTCGGCCAGCAGATCGTCGATCTGTCCTTTGGTCCGACGCACCTCCGTTTCCGGGTCCACAAGACCTGTGGGACGGATGATCTGCTCGATGACCAGTCCCTGGGCGCGGTCCCGTTCCCACGGACCCGGCGTGGCCGACACGTAGATGATCTGCCCCGTGCGGTCCAAAAACTCATCGAAACTCAAGGGCCTGTTGTCCAGCGCCGAGGGCAGGCGAAAGCCGTACTCGACCAGGGTGCTCTTGCGGGAGCGGTCGCCCTTGTACATGGCCCCTACCTGGGGAATGGTGATGTGCGACTCGTCCACGAAAAGCAGATAATCCTCCGGAAAATAATCCAGCAGGCAAAAGGGTGCGGAACCCGGCGCCCGCCCGTCCAGATGCCGGGAGTAATTTTCTATGCCGCTGCAGTAGCCGATCTGTTCCATCATTTCCAAATCGTGCATGGTGCGTTGTTCCAGCCTCTGGGCTTCCACAAGCTTGCCGGCCGCCTTGTATGCGGCCAGGCATTCCCGAAGTTCCTCGCGGACGGCACCTGCGGCCCTGTTCATGTTGTCGCGGTCCGACACATAGTGGCTGGCCGGAAAGATAACACTTTTGCCGATGCGGGCCAGGGTTTCCCCGGTCAGCGGGTCTATCTCCGACAGGGCTTCAAGGTCGTCCCCGAAAAACTCCAGGCGCAGGGCACGCTCGTTTTCATACGACGGAATTACCTCCAGCACGTCCCCGCGCACCCGGAAGGTAGCGCGGTGAAAGTCGTAGTCGTTGCGCTCATATTGGATGTCCACCAGACGGGAAATTACGTTTTCCATGCTCAACCGCTGTCCTACCTCCACGGGGATGACCAGTCTTGCGTAGTATTCCGGCGACCCCAGGCCGTAAATGCAGGAAACGGACGCGACGATGATGGTGTCCCGGCGGGTCAGCAGGGCATGGGTGGCGGCATGGCGCAGCTTGTCTATATTGTCGTTGATGGCGGAATCTTTTTCAATATAGGTATCAGAGGACGGGACATACGCCTCAGGCTGATAGTAATCATAATAGCTTACGAAATACTCGACGGCGTTGCGCGGGAAAAGTCCGCGGAACTCGTTGTACAACTGCGCGGCAAGAGTTTTGTTCGGCGCCAGGATCAGCGCGGGTCTGCGCGTTGCCGCGATGACCCCCGCCATCGTGAAGGTTTTTCCCGACCCCGTGACGCCCAGCAAAATCTGGTCGCGCACCCGCTGATTCAGGTTTCCGGCAATGGCCTCTATGGCCTCAGGCTGGTCCCCGCGCGGCGTATAGTCCGTTTCCATGCTGAAGCAGGCGGGCTCAAGGCCCCCGGCTTTCCCGCTTTTTCCGTTCATCCGCCTCACCCTTTCCCCTTTGACATGCTCCGCACAGCGAATATAAGGTGTCTTCAGCGTTAAGGCAAAATTTCAGGAGGCCCCCGCATGGAACAGTTTCCCAGGATGCTGCGTCTGCCGCCCTATGTATTTTCGACGGTGACGGATCTCAAAATGCAGATGCGCAGAAACAACATAGACGTTGTGGATTTCGGCATGGGAAACCCGGACCTGGCCACGCCGCAGTTCATCGTCGACAAAGTCATTGAAGCCGCGGCCAAACCCGTGAACCACAGGTACTCCGCCTCGCGCGGCATACCCAACCTCAGAAAGGCCGTCTGCGACTGGTACAAGCGCCGCTACAACGTCTACCTGGACCCGGAAAGCGAAGCCATAGCCACTATGGGCGCCAAGGAAGGGCTGGCCCACCTGGCCCTGGCCGTGCTTTCGCCCGGCGACGTAGTGCTGGCCCCCGATCCCACGTACCCTATTCACACCTATGCGCCCATCATAGCCGGCGCCGACGTGCGCCGTATACCCATAGGCAGGGACAGGGATTTTTTTGAAGACCTGCAGCTCGCCGGCCGCCAGACCTGGCCTCAACCCAAAGTACTCTTCATCAGCTACCCGCACAACCCGACCACTGAAATCGCCTCACTCGAATTTTTCCAAAAAGTCGTTGACTTCGCCAAGGAATACAAGGTCATGGTCGTGCATGACCTGGCCTACGCCGACCTGGTGTTCGACGGCTATACTGCGCCGAGCTTTATGCAGGCCGAAGGAGCCAAGGATGTGGGCGTGGAATTTTTCTCCATGTCCAAAAGTTATTCCATGGCCGGCTGGCGCGTGGGCTTCTGCGTGGGCAACCGCGATATGGTGCATGCCTTGCAGCGCATCAAAAGCTACCTGGACTACGGCATTTTCCAGCCCGTCCAGATAGCGGCCGCTGTGGCCCTGAACGCCCCGCTCAACGGCGTGGACGACGGCGTGGCGGAAATCTGCGATACTTACAGACAACGCAGGGACTGGCTCATTGAGGGGCTGAACCG
>JAITDR010000230.1 GCA_031282465.1 Desulfovibrio sp. | reverse complement strand
AGGCCGCTCCCCGTGTTTATGCCGTGACCGTGCGTTTTATCGGGGGAGGCACGCTTTCCTTCACCTGTCTTTCCTGTGCGCCCACGCCGCAAGATACCCTGCGTATCGGGGAACCCGACGGCTCACAGACCTTTATCCCCCTGCGCCATATCCACGACTACACCGTCCGCACACACATCTTCAGAGAAGAGGACGCTGCCTGTTGATTGTGAATGCCTCCGGCATCCGGCAGCCGGGGGAAATGATTTGCCGGTCGGTCTTGTGCCTACTCAAGTCGATACCCTTCGGCGGGGATACGCTTGCTCAAAGTTGAAACGCCCCAACAGGGCTTGGGGCGGAACCTCTATTTACGCTTGGGATTGAGCCCCTACTGACGACATATGCCCGTCATCGTCGTGGGGTCTGGTCTTCCAGCGCCTGTGCATCCAGAACCACTGTTCCGGGTACATGCGCACCATGCCGGCCACGGCGTCCGTGTAAAAAGCGGCTGTTGCCCGTATGCGCTCCCGGACGCTTCCTTCCAGATTCTCCGTGCGCAGGGGCGGGAGAAAGTGCAGAATATGCCCGCCGTTGCCGTCCCGAAGCAGGAATACAGGGTAAACCGCCGCTTTGGTCCGCAGGGCCATGCCCGCCGGCCCTATGTTCACGGCCGCGGTATCTTCCAGAAAGGGAAGAAATACGGCCTCCTTGCGGCCGGCATTGTGGTCCGCCAGAAAAGCCGCAACACCTCCCTGCCGGAGTCCGGGCAGTACTATTGCCGACGCCCGGCGGTGGTCCACAGCTTCCATGCCGCGCGCTCCGCGAAGGTCGGCCATGAGCCGATTCAGTACCCGGTTCCTGCGGCTGCGCACTACCACCATCCCCTTCCTTTGCGGCAGGATATCCGCCGCCAGACCGGGCATCAGTTCCCAGGAACCCAGGTGCGCCGTGACGATGACGACCGGCTGTATCTCCTGTTCAAGTAATTCTTTAACTTCCGGGTGATGCACGACGCGAACCGATTGTGTTGTGAAAAAACGACCCGCGTGGAGGATTTCCAGGAATGAAAGGAAATTTTCCCGAAAACTCTGCCGGGCAATGCGCACAGCTTCTTCATTTGATACTTTAAGATGCTTGCGAACGGCCTGGACGGCATCTCTGCGCCGAGCGGGGGCAAGGTGCCAGAAAACGAAGGCGGCGACTTGGGCCGCCTTGCGCAGGACGGTCCACGGCAGTCGGCTCAGCAGACGGGTCAGTTGTTTCAACAGGGCATAAAACATCGTCCCTGCCTCGTCATCCTGCCTGCAGAGAAGCGGGCTCCGTCTCCGGCCGGTCTACGTCCGCAACCCGCAACTCGTTCAGGCGCTTTTGCAGTTCAGCGCGTTCCCGTTCCACTTCACTTGGGTCGAGTTCCGCAAGCGAAGCCGCGTAGGGTGTGCCGAAAACGATGTCCACTCGGCTGAACGGCAGAGGCAGTTGAAAACGGTCCCAGGAATTGAAGACAACGGCGCGCCTCGGGAACAGGCGGACGGGAACCAGCAGTGCCGGTACGCGGAAAGCCAGTACGACAGCGCCCTGTTTGACGATATGGCGGGGGCCGACGGGACCGTCCACGGTAATGACCCCGTGGCGCCGATCCTCGCGCATGAGCCGCTCCATGCCCTTCAGGGCGGAAAGCCCGCCGCGCGAGCTTGAACCCCTGGCCGTTTTCAATCCCAGGGAATGCAACAGGCGCGCCAGATATTCCCCGTCGCGGCTGCGACTGACGACGGTAGCGACCCGCAGACCCCGGCGCACGCGCATCAACGTGAACAACTCATCGTGGAACAGACAAAACATCTGCAGGCGTCCTTCGGCGTCCAGACGGTCCGGGGCTTCCCGTCCTGTCTGCACGACACGCAGGGAAGAACACCACAGTCGGTATAAAACATTGATCAACGGACAGACAAGACCGGGCGGAATATTCACGTAAACGCGCTCCGCAGGCCTGAATCCGCAGGCGGGGCCGCAATGCCGTTGTTGCCTTCTCCGCTTCTGAACTGCATCTCGTAGAGTTTGGCGTACAGGGGGCAGGAAAGCAGGAGTTCCGCATGCCTGCCCTGCCCTGTTATCCTGCCTCCGTCCAGAACCAGGATGTGGTCCGCGCTCAGGATGGTGGACAGGCGATGTGCAATGACGATGCTTGTCCTGCCGCGCATAAGGTTGTCCAAGGCTTTCTGCACCATGCGTTCCGAGCGTGAATCCAGAGCGCTGGTTGCTTCGTCCAGGATGAGCAGCGAAGCGTTTTTGGCTATGGCCCTGGCGATGGTCAGCCGCTGTTTCTGGCCGCCCGAGAGCTTGACGCCGCGTTCACCCGTGACCGTGTCGTACCTCTGCGGCAGCTTTTCAATGAACTCATCGGCATACGCCGCCTCGGCGGCAGAGCGGCATGTTTCGTCGCAGGCATCGGGGAGGCTGTAAAGAATATTTTCCCGTACGGACATGTTGAACAAAAAGGCATCCTGCGAAACGACGGCGATGCGGGAACGCAACGATGACGTATCATAGTCTTCCAAAGGACGCTCGTTGTACAGGATACTTCCGGCCTGCGGCGTGTAAAATCGGGGCACGAGAGCAACCAAGGTGCTTTTTCCCGCGCCGGAAGGCCCCACCAAGGCCAGACGTTCACCGGCCCGGAGGGTAAACGAAATGTCTTTCAGAGCTTGCGTGCCGTCCGGGTAAGCGAAGCTCACATTGTCGAAGCGCAGTTTCCGGAATTTTTTGTCAGCCGTGAGTTCGCCGTTTTTTTCGACCGTCAGGTCCGAGTCGTCCAGCAGGCCGAAAACGCGTTCCGCTCCGGCCAGAGCACCCTGCACGGCAAGGTTGGATTCACTGAGCTGCTTGACCGGCTGATACAGCATGATCAAGGCTGCAACGAAGGAAAAAAACGTGCCGGGAGTGGCTGTGCCGTCGATTACCTGCATGCCCCCTATCCAGATGATCACGCCTATGCCGATGCCGCCGACAAGTTCCATGGTCGACGAGGACAGATCGCCCGCCAGAGCGGATTTCAGGGAGGTGCGGAGAAGCCGTTTGTTTTCTTTGTCGAAACGCGTGCGTTCTCTCTGTTCCATACCGAACGACTTCACCACGCGTATACCGCTCAGGATTTCGTGCAGGACGGCGGAAATATCTCCGGTTTGAGCCTGTCCTCTGCGGCTCAGTTTGCGCATACGTCTGCCGAAATAAAGAAAGGGCAGAAAGGCCAGGGGGAGAAACACCACGGCGCGCAGGGCCAGAGCGGCATCCTGGTAAAAAATCACGAACAACAGCCCTATCATGGTGATGACTTGGCGCACGGCGGTAACGACGGCGGGCATGCTTGCGCAGATGGACGATACGTCGTTCATGATGCGTGACATCAACACGCCCGTGCTTGTTTCTTCGTAAAAGCGCAGAGGCAGGAAAATGATTTTCCGGTAGATTTCGCCGCGCAACCGTTCCAGTACCCGCAGGCCGGCATACTGCATGAAATAGTTCTGCAAAAGCTTCAACGACGCCTTGAGTGCCGTAATACCCAGGAAAGCCGGAGGGATAAGCAGAAGCGCCGAGGAGTTTTTGTTGATGAAGATTTCGTCGAGGGCCGGTTTTACCAGCCAAGCCGTGCCCGCATCACACAAGCCCGCCGCGCTCATGGCGCAGACCGCTGTAATGATGCGCAGCTTGTAAGGAAGAAAACAGCCGAGGCAGCGCTTCAACAGGTCGGCACTGTGCTTTTTTTCTCTGCCTTGGATAAGAAGGATGTCGTTGTCGCGGCCCATGTGCCGTTCCGCCGCCTCAGCCCGAAACGTCGCGGAACGTGCGGGATGACGGCCGTTGTGTTAAGGTATATATACGCTGAAATATTTCAGGAACAGTATGCACGGGGAAGTACCGCAAATCCGCCTGAACAGAGCCCTGGCAACGGCGGGAATCTGCTCGCGCCGCAAGGCTGACGACCTTATACGCGCAGGCGCCGTAGCCGTCAACGGAACCGTGGTCCTTGAGCCGGGACTGCGCGTGAACCCACTGTCGGACACACTCAGCGTGTACGGACGGGCCGTCGGGTTGCGCGCGGACGAAAAGGCGGACCAATATTGCCTGCTTATGCTGAACAAGCCCGTGCAGGTGCTCAGTACCGTTCGAGATCCCCAAGGCCGCCCCTGCGTGTTGGATTATCTGCCCCGTGAATTCAGGCAAAAGCGCCTTTACCCTGTGGGCAGGCTGGATTTTTTCTCCGAAGGATTGATCCTGCTCACGGACGACGGCTACCTGACGCACGCGCTGACCCACCCTTCCCGCCATATACCGAGAATTTACCGGCTGACGGTCAGGGAATCGCCGACGCCTGACGTGCTGGCGCGCATGCGCTCCGGCATGACGTTGAGCGAAGGCGATACCCTGTTGCCTGCCGAGGCGGAACTTGTCGGGGAGCATGTCGTGTCCCTTGTGTTGCGCCAGGGCGTGAACCGGCAGATACGGCGTATGTGCCGCGACCTGGGCTTGACCGTCCTGCGTCTGGAGCGCACAGGCCTCGGTCCGCTCAAGTTGGGTGATTTACCGAAGGGCCGTTGCCGTCCTTTGAGCCGGGAAGAAGTGGTCGCTCTGCACAAGGCCGCGGGAACGGCGCGCTAAGGGCATATCCTTCCGAAGGATGTCGTATAGTTCGTCAAGGGTATGATGCCCGCGCACGGAAAAGATCAATGCCGCCGCAGACAGCCTTTGACGAGTGGCATGAAACCCGCCGGCATCCAAAAAACGTTGGAACTGTTCCTGATGATCATTCATGTCGCACCGCCCGAACCTTCCCGGCGGCCGTGTCCGCGATTGCGGTCGCGCCCGTGTTCATGTTCATGTTTATGACTGTGCCTATGTTCGTGTCCATGACTATGCTCATGATGATATCCGTGGCCATGCGCGTACCTGTGTTCATGTCCATGGTGGTCGTGGTACACTTCGCTGCCGGACAGGTCTTGTTCCAGAGAATTGATGATTTTGTTCATGGTGTCTGCCAGTTGCCGGCGCTCATCGGCGGTGAGTGACGCAAAAAGCGCGTCCGCGCTCTTACTCCGCCCTTTCTGATATTCCGTCACGGCGGCGTCACCCTGTTCGGTAACCGTGACGACAACACTGCGCTTGTCCTGTTCATCACGTTTGCGCTGTATAAAACCGTTGCGCTCCAGCTTACCGAGTACTTCGCTCAAAGAGGCAGAACGAACATTGAGCATTTCCATTAATTCATATTGATTGATCGGACTCCTTTCCTTGAGGATGGAGAGTACATGGGCCTGGGCATG
>JAITDR010000262.1 GCA_031282465.1 Desulfovibrio sp. | reverse complement strand
CGTGAAGAACGCGGCGGACGCGATGACCGGGGAGGACGTGACGACCGCGGAGGACGCGGCGGGCGCTCCGGGAGAGACCGTCGCTAGAGATTACCATTGGATTCTGTACGCCTCGGGTGTCGGCCTGAGCAGGCGCAAGGCCGAACATTACGCCTTACAATGTTGATTTATATGCCTCCGGCGGGCCGGGGGAAATGATTCCCGCGGACCCCCTCTCATGGGGAGTTTTAAGGGCTCCACCCCTCAAACTCCCCTCAACGGTACATCCCTACAAAGTTGCTTTGCCGGCTGAGCCGGGCCTTACGAGCGCACGGCAGCATTGATTTTTTCTATTGCTTCCTCGTATTCAAAGGCAGTAATGCATCGCTCGATTTCAGCTATAAGCTCTTTTTGTTCGCGGTTGAGGTGCATGGAGGCGTATTTTTGCAGCAGGAAGTTCACGGTTTGTATCTCCATATCCTGTAATGCCTTTTTCAACACATCGAATTCAAAGACACGGATATCAATCGATTCATACACGATATCCTTTTGCTCCAACAGCAAAGCCCGCTGTATATTATGGAGCAGGGTGTCGAGGTTTTCGATAAAGGGTGCGGTATTGTCCAGCATAAAGGCCGTATCGCCCTTACGGGCTGCACTTTCGAGTTTTGCAGCTAAATGAGCTGTCTGCAGGGCGCCGGTCGTGCGGCATGTCCCTTTGAGGGCATGGACAAGTATAGTGTAATTCTTTATATCGCCGTTTTCCAGACTTTCCAGAATTTGAGGAATCTTCAGTTTGCCGTCCCGGCAGAATTCGATCAGGATATCGAGGTAGACATTCGGATTTTCTCCCGCATTCAACAAGCCGGCGCGGAAGTTGATGCCTTCTATTTCCTTGAGCATAACTGTGCCTTTCTGTTGATTTTCCCGCATCGGCCTGTACACCTGCTTTTCAAGCGGCAACCATTTTTTGAGCATATCTGCGAGTTTGTTCATCCTGACAGGCTTGGGCAGAAAATCGTTCATGCCGCCGGCCAAGAAGACTTCCCTTTGCCCGGACACAGCATTGGCCGTCAGGGCAATGATGACCGTGTCGCGGCAATTTTCGTTCTCCTCGCCTGCCTGCCGGATGGCCGCTGCAGCTTCCATGCCGTCCATGTCGGGCATCATGTGGTCCATGAAAACGATATCATAGCGGTTTTCCATGACAAGCTGCACTGCCTCCCGGCCGTTCGTGCAGGTATCCGTCCGTATGTCGAAGTGGGCGATAAATTCCTTGGCAACCATAAGATTGGCATAGATGTCGTCTACGACGAGAACCTTGGCCGTGGGGGCAGAAAGATCCATTGACGTCTCGACATCGGGTGCGTTGCGACCGGTCCTGCCGTTCAAAACATCGGCAACTGTAAGGGAGTACGGTGGAGAAATAAGAGATTCCGCATTCCGAGGTACATCTTCACCAATCTTGCCGACCACGATGAAACGAGGGCTGTCCGTTTCGGAAGCTTTGTGTGGAATACAATGCCGCGCCTGCCTGGAAGTGACAAAAGCATAATCGTAATCATTATTTTGCAGACTTTCGGTAAATTCCTGTACTCCCGACGCGTTATATATGTGTTCTACTCCCAGGTCATTGAGTGCCAGTTCCAGGGAGAGCATATCTATCGAGTTATCGGAGAGCATTAGTATACGTATTTGGGAAGCTGTCGCAATATGTGCCGTCGGTGTCTTGTCATAAAAGTGTTGACGTATTGTAGCTGTGAATGTAGATCCTTTTTTATATTTACTTTTTACGTTTATTGTACCGTCCATCATATTACATAAGTTCCATGTTATAGCCAAACCAAGTCCTGTACCTTCAATATGTATATGTTCCTTCGATGTACTTCTTCTGAAATCATCAAAAATAAATTTTATATCATTTTCATTAATACCAACACCAGTATCCATAACTTGAACAGATAGAAGAATACTATCTTCATGGAATTCTTCTATGCCGACAGAAAGCTGTATAAAGCCTTTTTCTGTATATTTTATTGCATTCGATAAAAGGTTATAAAATATTTGCCTAACTCTTACTTCATCGCCATGTAATATTGCTGGTATTTCAGGATTAATTCGCACTATAAAATTGATATCATGCTTTTCCAGCATAGGGATACGTACCATATTGATAATATCGTTGAGCAGGCTGGAAAAATGATAATCGTACTGTTCCAGTGCAAAGCTTCCGGACTCAATTTTCGAAAAATCAAGAATATCGCTGATAATCGCCAGCAAAGAATTGCCGGCCTGACCTATAATGTTTGTGTATTCCCGCATTTCCCGGGAAATGTGTTTGCGGGCCAGCAGTTCTGTAAAACCGAGAATGGAGTTCAAGGGAGTGCGTATTTCATGGCTCATGCGGGCGAGGAAGAGGGTTTTGGTTTTGTTTTCCGAGTCGGAGCGATATTTTTCCGCGCTCAGTCGGAGGATGAAATAGGCAGTGACCAAAAAGGTTGCAATGCCCCCGAAAAGCAGGATGAAGGCCATCGTCGAGATGTCGCGGCGGTAGGCCTGCTCGGTCGTCAAAAAGCCCACATGCCAACCGTTGAAGGTTTCCTGTAAAAAAAGCATGCTCCTGACGCCGCGGTAATTGGGCAAAGTGACGGGCATCTGCACCGTTGCGCCGCTTTGCAACTTCTCCACAAGGTTGGCATAATCATCGGTTATCGTCTGCAATTTGCGCCCGAGCAATTCCCTGTTGTGATGGACCATGATAGTGTAGTCTGCAGTGGTCAGCACAACGAAGCCGCCGTCTGCTTCCTGGTAGATTTTGCTGAAGAAGCTTGCAACAGGGACGGCAAAAGCTGCTGCGCCGCGTACGCGCCCGGAGGAGTCCTGCACGGCCCGAGAGATGAAAAAGGTGAGTTTGCGGGTTTGCGGGCATAAAACAGGGTCTGTCGTAATAAATTTATCGGGATTCAGAACAGCAAGTATGTACCATGGTTGCAGTGTTGTCGGTAAATTGAGGAGAGGCACAGAGCAGACACTATTCTGGTGTGACAAATCTTCCCCGTCGATATGTGCGGTAAAATCAAATGGCTGTATTGGGCTGCCTATGTCGGGGCTGGCTACTTTTTCATGCAGGTTGGCGGCCAGCGCACGGAGATTCTCCATGGATGCGCTTTGTTCAAGACGTTCACGTAAGATCAGTGCAATAACGTCAAGTTCGTATGTCAGGGTCTGCAAGCGGGCGGCAAGCGCGTGTTTTGTCACGTTAAGCGTCGCATACACATCCCTGTCCCTATGCGCCGTAATGTTGCGGCTTATCATGTAATAACTGCACGCTGCGCTCAGAGCGGTCAGGATGAACACCAACAGCAGTTTGAAACGAGCAATGTGCAGGAGATGTTTGAGGGGCATGAGCGGCTCTTTACTGCGGGCGGAAGTTTTCCGCAGCTCTGAGGAAAATGTCCGTGAGTTCCGGGTCGAACTGTTTGCCTCTTTGCTCACTGATGATGTCCAATGCTTGGTCATGAGTGAAGGGTTGCTTGTAAGGGCGTTGCGACACAAGGGCGTCATAGACGTCGGCAAAAGCCATCATACGTCCTTGCAGGGGAATGTCTCCGTCTTTCAGTCCTTGCGGATAGCCGTTGCCGTCCCAGTGCTCGTGGTGGGTGGCGGCCATAATTTTGGCGTGTTCCAGAAAATCGCTGCCTTCGACTTGTTCCTGCAATTTTGCGATGATGTCCGCTCCAACGCTTGCATGTTTTTTCATTTCCTCGCGCTCATCAACAGTTAAAGGCCCAGGCTTGAGCAAAATCACGTCCGGGGTACTAATTTTTCCGATATCGTGCAATTGTGATGATTGCAGCAGCATAGGAATGTCCCATTCCTGCAGTGTCTCAGCATACGCGCTGCCATGCGGTATATTGTCTATAAGCGCTGAAAGTATTTTTGTAGTGCGTGTTACATGACCACCGGTGGTATAGTCTCTGTACTCCACGACATCACCCATCATGCGTACCACCGCTGCCTGCAGATTGCTGATGGTTTCGGTTTTTTTGCGAACCAGTACATTCAGACTTTCATTCATCTCCCGAAGTTCTCTTTTTTGCTGTTCCAACAACAAATGTATGCTCAGGCGTTTTTTCAACAAATGGGGAGTAAACGGTTTGCTCATATAATCCACCGCGCCTAGGGACAGACCGACCAGTTCGCTTTCCTTGTCCGCCTGCGCAGTGAGGAAAATAACCGGAATCTCCGCGGTGAGTTTGTCTTTTTTCAGGATTTGGAGGACTTCGTAACCGTTCTGGTCGGGCATCATAACGTCGAGTAGGATCAGATCGGGGAGTACAGGGCTCTGGGCCAGCATGGCAAAGAGCTTGGACCCGCCGGGCAGGGTAACGACATCATACTCGTCCATGAGAGCGTTTCTGGCCGCTTTCAGGATAAGAGTGCTGTCGTCGACGACGGCGATAATTTTGCGCTTGCCGAGCATGGTATCCCCCTTTCCGGGCTCAGCGAGGCGGTTCCCCTCATGCCGGCGCGCCCGTGTGTCTTCAAAAAACCGTTCAGTGGAATCGAACAATATAAGGGTGCGTATCGGTATTGTCAACAGACCTTTCGACCACAAACAGGCAGGCAAAGGTGAGAATGTACAGATGCTTTGAGCCGGAACCGGCCATTGCGCGTCGAGGTCGATCTCCCGCCCGATCCCCGGAAACTCAGCCGGGCAGGCATCAGCCGGCGGGCAGAGCCGGATGCAGGTTGAAACGTGCGTTCTTTCGCCATACGACCATGTATTCCTGATTACCTTCAGCACCTTTAAGGGCTGACGGGACGACGCCCATAAGCTGCATATCCAGCGTGTCGCGGGCAAAAGCCAGAACCTTGTCGACGGCGGCGTCGCGCACGGCAGGGTCGCGCACGACGCCGCGTACCGTTGCGCCCGGCCCTGCTTCAAATTGCGGCTTGATCAAGGCGACCAGAAGGCCGTTGTTTTTTAAACGTCGCGTGCACGGGCCGAGCACCAAGGTCAGGGAAATAAACGACAAGTCTGCCGTGACCATGTCCAAATCCTCCGGCACCAAGGAAGCATCCGCCAGACGCAGGTTGACGCCTTCCAAGGGGATGACGCGCGCATCGGCTCTCAGGCGTTCGTGTAACTGATTTCTACCGACATCGGCGGCATAGACCCTTGCAGCGCCGTGCTGCAGGAGGCAGTCGGTAAAGCCTCCCGTCGAAGCCCCGGCGTCAAGGATAACGAAACCCGTCACGTCAAGAGAAAAATGTTCTATGGCCGTCAGGAGCTTATACGCGCCGCGCCCGACAAAACGCTCCCCCGGCGTGACCGCGAAGCGTGTATCGGACGGGAACAATCTGCCGGGCTTGTCCACACGCATCCCGGGCAGACCCTGCACGGACGGGAACAGTCCGTCGGGCTCGTACACAGGGGGCACGGCCGGCTCCTGCGCGAAGTGAACCCGGCCGGCCATGATCAAGCGTTTGGCCTGCTCCCGACTTTCGGCAAGCCCCTGTTCATAGAGGAGTTGGTCTGCGCGAGTTTTTTTACGCATATCCGGGGCGCTTCGTGCTGCTCGTGTTCTTCGGGAAAGGCGATTTCCAGCACCTCGTCCAACACGTCGACGGGGTGGACCTTGATTTGCGCAAGTAAATCTCCGGGAATTTCTTCAAGATCCTTGTTGTTCTGCTTGGGGATGATGACATCCGGTATACCCCAAGCCACGGCGGCCAGTATCTTTTCTTTGATGCCTCCGACCGGCAGAACCCGCCCGCGCAAAGTAATTTCGCCGGTCATGCACAGTCCAGAGCGTACCGGCGTAGCACTTAGGGCGGAGATCAGGGCCGTTGCCATGGTCACGCCCGCCGACGGCCCGTCCTTGGGCGTTGCCCCCGCAGGCACGTGTACGTGCAGGTCCATCCTGTTGTTGAACTTGGGGTCGATGCCGAGCTTGGCGGCATTGCTGCGGGCATAGGTGACGGCAGCGTGGGCGCTTTCCTTCATCACGTCGCCGAGTTGTCCGGTCAGGGTCAGAGCGCCCTTGCCCTGCATGGTGGACACTTCCACATTGAGCACTTCGCCGCCGTGAGGCGTCCATGCCAAGCCCAAGGCCAGCCCCGGTATGGTGTTCTTCTCCGGGCCGTCGTCGAGGAATCGCGGCGCTCCGAGGAGTTCCTTCAGTGTCGCGGCGCTTACCGTAAAACGCTTTTTCATTCCTTCTGCCTTTTTGCGGGCTATCTTGCGGCATACCGCGCCGATTTCCCGCTCCAGGTTCCTGACGCCGGCCTCCCGGGTGTAGCCTTTGATGATGCTTGCCGGCACATCTTGTTCAAAATGGAAGTCCTTGACGCGCAAGCCGTTTTCCGATGCTTGGCGCTTGATCAGATAGCGTTCGGCAATGCCGAGTTTTTCCTGCATCGTGTAGCCGGGTATGCGGATAACCTCCATACGGTCGCGCAACGGCGAGGGAATGTTTTCCAGATGGTTGGCCGTGCAGATAAACATGACTTTGGACAAATCAAACGGCACATTGAGAAAATGGTCGCTGAAACTGTTGTTCTGCTCGGGGTCCAGCACTTCCAGAAGAGCCGAGGAAGGGTCGCCTCTGTAGTCTGTGCCGATTTTATCCACTTCATCAAGCATCATGACGGGGTTGCGTGTTCCCGCCTGTTTGATGCACTGGATGATGCGGCCCGGAAGCGCTCCGACATAGGTGCGCCTGTGCCCGCGTATCTCGGCCTCATCCCTCATGCCGCCGAGAGACATGCGTTGGAAGCGTCTGCCCATGGCCCGCGCTATGGAGCGACCCAGTGAGGTTTTGCCGACGCCGGGGGGGCCGACGAAGCATAGTATGGGACTTTTGGACTTGGGGTTGAGCTTGCGTACGGACAGAAATTCCAGAATACGCTCTTTGACTTTTTCCAGCCCGTAGTGGTCGTCGTCCAGTATCTTCGCGGCCTTGACGATATTCAGGCGGTCGCGCGAGAGTACCGACCAGGGAAGTTCCGAGAGCCATTCCAGATAGTTGCGCAATACGCCCGCTTCAGAAGATTCCATGTGCATCGCCGAGAGCCGCTTGAGCTGTTTGTCGGCCTCTTTGCGCACCTCATCGGGCAATCCGGCTTTTTCAAGCGCTTCGGCCAATTCAGAGGTGTCATTGTCGTCGTTCGCTGTGTTCTCTCCGAGTTCCTTGCGGATAGCCTTGATTTGTTCGCGCAGATAATAGTCCCGCTGCGCCTTGTCCATGCCTTCGCGCGCTGTTTCCTGAATGTGCGCCTGCATGGAAGCCACTTCCGCTTCCTTGGTCAGGTGTTCGTTCACCAGTTTGAGGCGCTCGACCGGGTCAAGGCATTCCAGCAGTTCTTGGGCTTCAGAGAGTTTGAGGCGCAGGTTGGAAGCTATGAGGTCTGCGAGACGTCCCGGGTGTTCTATGCTGTTGAGTACATTGACGATATCAGGCGAAGCCATGCCTCGTAGGGTGAGGATGCGTTCGCTCTGCTCGCGCGCGGCGCGCATCAAGGCTTCAACGGCCAAGCTGCCCGCCAGGTTTTCAGGTTCCGGGAGAGGCAGCAATTCGGCTTCCAGAAAGTTTTTATCTTCCGCGAGCGCCAAGGCGCGCGCCCTGCTTACCCCTTGCACCAGCAGCTTGAGGCGTCCGTCAGGGAGCTTCAGGATGCGCATAATCATGACTATGGTGCCGATCCGGTGCAGATCGTCGGCACCGGGTTTTTCCACCTGTTCGTCTTTTTGCGTGAGAATGAGGAGGTAGCGGTTGCCCTGCAGGGCCGCCTCGACGGCCTGAATAGAAGTATCTCTGCCCACGAAAAGCGGCAGAATGGTGTAATTGAATATGACGACGTCGCGCACCGGCAGGACCGGCATGCGCTTCGGGAATTCCGGCCTGTTGTCCGTTTCGGATTCCGAACGGTCGGCGTTGCTGTTCCTGTCCGGCGCGTTTTCCGCGGGCGGAACCGCGGTTGCCTCTTCGACAGGGACCAAGGGATCGATCATGCTGTTTCCTCGCAGTTTGGTAGACTACAGTACTAAATAATCCCTTTTTCCCCGTTGTCAAAGCGGGCTCCGTCGACCCGCATGGGTAAACAGCACGAAAAGGTCGGCGGCAAGCATTTCAAAAGCCTGTTCAGGGCTGCGTTCACCGGATTTTATGCCTTTTTCCGCGTGCAGGGCAATATCCCACAGGCGCGCGATGCCGCCGGAGCCCAGATTGCGGGCCGTCTGTTGTTTTTGTGCAGCCGTATGGGGAGAGAGTTCCGGGGGCGGTCCCATAAGGCTTTGCCAGAGTAAGCGTGCTTCGCGCAACAACAGGGCGATAAAGCCGAAAACGCTTATTTCCCCTGAAAGTCTGTCTTCCAGAATGCGTTTCCACAACTCCGGCGCGCGCTTATGGTACTGTACAATGCGTATCATTTCAAAAATACTCAGTTCCCGTGCCGTATCCACGGCATTGACGGCATCCTCCGGCAACTGTCCGTCTTCGCCGCGGAGCAGGGCGAGTTTCGCTGTTTCCGCGCAGATCAGCGCGGCATCGGGCGGCAGAACGGCGGCCAGACGCGACAATTCACCGGCATTGAGACGGAGTCCCAGCCTTGCGGCTTCATCTTTGATGTAGGAAGCAATCCCGCTTTCTGAGAGCGGGGGGGTTACGTCCAGCAAGCCGAAATGTTGCGCGACTGTGTAAAAAGGCAGGCGTTGTATGTGGGCGGGGACTTTGGGTCTGCCGCGTTCAAAGCCGCATTCGAGGCAGATGAGGGGCAGAATTGACGGTCTGAGCGCTTGTCCGTCGGAGGCAACGGAAGCGGTAAGGACGGGAGAAAGCTGTTCGTCAAGCACCTTGGCAGGCAGAGCTTCGCTTTTTCTGAGGATGACGGCTTTGGGTTGCGCGAACAGACCGAGCAGGGTCAGGTGCTCCCAAAAAGCTGAGGGCAGCGCTTCATCCCCCCAGAACACGAAACGTTGCCGCGTCCCGCCTCCTTCCGGTTTGTGAAGCATGAGAAGGCGTTCCAACCCGGCCTGCAAAAGCCGGCTGTCGGGGCAAAGACAGACAAGAAAGGCCGGGCATGCCATGCGGTCAGGGTCTTCCTGCGTTCTGTTCAAAAAGTATTGCGCATTTCATCGCACAAACGGCGTATAATCTGTTTGAGTATGGAGCCGGAAAGAGCTTTCTCGTCAACCTGTGCCTCGTATTCGGAATAGCTGATTTTATCGGAACGCCAGACCTCGCGGTTTTCTGCCCCGCTGTATACCACGGCTTCCAGAGTAATCGAGGAGGCGAAAAGTTCCGTTGTGTCCAGCTCCGAACTTATCCATTCGCGGTTGGTAAATGAGAGCACGTTAATCTGTATGGTGAAGTCGGCCGGGCCGCTGTCTACCCAGCGCGCCAGACGGCGCGCCCCGATTTCGTCGCGCAGGAGCGAACGCAGGGTGTTGGGTAGCCAAGGGTGCAGGGTAGGGTAATCCACACCCTTGACTTTCAGTGTCTTGAGTCCGTCGCCTAGAACCGAGGGCGAGTCCGTGGCCAAGGTATACCCGCAACCGGCGCAGAATGAGGCCGGGAGGAGACAGCACAGCAGTAGGGCGGCTATACGGTGCGACACGACTTCCCGAAAGTTTTTGCTTTTCGGGAAGGAGGCATCCGGGCTTTGTCCGGAGCAGCCTTGGAGAAACTGCGAAGGGCAGGGGCCCCCGTTTCCGTTCCGAGGCGCGTCAGCCCGCGACCACATTGACCAGTTTCCCCGGTACATAGACCACCTTTTTTACGGCAAGCCCCGCGATATGTTTCCGAACGCCGGCATCGGCCAAGGCCGTGCTTTTGACCGCTTCTTCACCTTCGTCCACAGGGACGTCGATTTTGCCTCGGAGTTTCCCGTTCACCTGGACCACAATAGTCATCATGTCGAGAACCAAAGCGGATTCACTGTATACGGGCCAGCGGCTTTCGGCAAGCGTGGAGGGAGAACCGAGCCGCAGGCGCAATTCCTCGCAGAGGTGAGGCGTAAAGGGGAACAGCAAGGTCAGGACGGTGAACAGAGCAGAGCCGAGTACCGTTTTGCCGCCTTCGTCGTCCGCTATATCGTCTTTGACCAGATACATGAGGTTGACGAGTTCCATAACGGAAGCGATGGCCGTGTTGAACTGGAAGCGGACGGCGATATCCTCCCCGGCTTTTTTCACTACCGCGTGCTCTTTGCGGCGAAGTTCGCGCGCTTGCGGCAATACGGCGTGTTCCGGGCCCGAGCCGCAGGCGGCGACAACCGGTACCGTGCCGGCAAGCCCGACCGCCAGCCGCCAAATCCGGCAGATAAAGCGGAAGGCCCCTTCGATGCCCGATTCCGTCCAGTCGAAATCGCGCTCCGGAGGAGCGGCGAAAAGGCAGAAAAGCCGGACGGTGTCCGCTCCGTATTTCTCTATCATCTCCGAGGGATCAACGGTGTTGCCCTTGGACTTGGACATTTTCTTGCCGCCCATGAGCACCATGCCCTGGGTCAACAGCTTGCAAAAGGGTTCGCGGGGGACGCGCGATTCGGGAATAAAGCCGAAGTCGCGGAGCACTTTGAGGAAAAAACGCGCATACAGGAGGTGCATGACGGCATGTTCGACCCCGCCGATATAGTGATCCACGGGCATCCAGTAAGCAATCTTGTCCGGATCGAAGGCTGCGGCGCTGTTGCGCGGGTCCGTATAGCGCGCAAAATACCAGGACGATTCGACAAAAGTGTCCAGAGTGTCGGTTTCGCGCCGGGCTTCGCCGCCGCAACGCGGGCAGGAGCAACGGTAGAATTCCGGGCTGTCCGGCAAAGGGGACCGCCCGTCCGGGCGAGTCAGCATGTCGAGCGGCAGCAGAACAGGCAGGTTTTCCTCTTTTTCCGGCACTATGCCGCACCGATCGCAGTACACGACGGGGATGGGCGTTCCCCAGTAGCGCTGCCGCGAAACGTTCCAGTCGCGCAGACGCCGGGTGACGGTTCGTTTGCCTAAGTCGCTCTTTTCCAGATAATCGGCAATGCGCAGCTTGCCTTCCTCACTGTGCAGGCCGCTGAATTCGCCGGAATTCACCATGATTCCCGCCTCGGGAATCGCGGCGGTCATCGTGTCCGGGGCGAGGGACTTCATGCCGTCGGGACGGATGACCACGCGGACGGGAAGGGAATATTTGCGCGCGAATTCAAAGTCGCGCTGGTCGTGGGCAGGCACGCCCATGACCGCGCCCGTACCGTAGCCCGACAGGACGAAGTCGGCTATCCAGATGGGCATACGCCCGCCGGTGAACGGGTTGATGCAGTACCTGCCGGTAAACATACCCCTCTTTTCGGCAAGTTCCGGGCTGTACTCCCGTTTGTCTGCATTCAGGAGGGTGGTGATAAACGATCTGAGTTCCGCTTCATTCGACGCCCCTGACACCAGGTCGTCCAGCAGGGGATGGGCGGCGGCCAGACTCATGAAGGTCGCGCCGTAAATCGTGTCCTGGCGCGTGGTAAAAACCGTGATTGTCTCGGCGCTGCCCTGAACGGCAAAGCGTATCTCCGCGCCGACGGACTTGCCTATCCAGTTGCGCTGCATGGTGATGACCCGTTCGGGCCATTTGCCTTCCAGCGTGTCCAGGTCTTCGAGCAGTTCATCGGCATAGTCCGTGATGCGCAGGAACCATTGGGTCAGTTCTTTTTGTTCGACGGCCGTTTCACAGCGCCAGCAAAGCCCGTCTTCCACCTGTTCGTTGGCAAGCACGGTATTGCAGGTCGGGCACCAGTTCTGAAAGGCTTTTTTTCGGAACAGCAGGCCTTTTTCAAGAAATTTGATCAGGAAAAGCTGCTCCCAGCGATAATATTCCGGGTCGCAGGTCGCCAGTTCACGCCGCCAGTCATAGGAAAAACCCAGGCGCTTCAATTGTTCGCGCATGTCGGCTATATTGGCGTACGTCCACGTTGCCGGGTGCGTGCCGTTTTTGACGGCCGCATTTTCCGCCGGCAGTCCGAATGCGTCCCAGCCTATGGGATGCAGGACGTTGTATCCCTGCATTCTTCTGAAGTGCGCAAGTACATCGGCGATGGAGTAGTTGCGCACATGCCCCATGTGAATTTTCCCCGAAGGATAGGGGAACATTTCCAGACAATAATATTTGGGTTTATCGCATGTTTCACCGCAATGAAAAAATTTGTTCTCTTCCCAGAACTGCTGCCATTTGACTTCAATTTCTTGCGGATTGTACTTCATCAGAAATTCCTCGACAGGCGGGATCGCCATAGTCCGGTTTTTTTGCAGCCGCGTCAAGCAGGCCGTTCACGAAGACCCCGGACTTGTCGTTGCCGTAGTATTTGGACAGTTCCACGGCTTCATTGATCGCCACCTTGGGCGGAACATCGGGATTGTTGCGCTGCAGTTCGAACAGGGCGATACGCAGGATGGCTGTTTCCACCTTGCCCATCCGTTCGATGCGCCAGTTGCGGGCTAAGGCGTCCAGCGCCGCATCGAGGCGTGCACGTTCCTTCCAGATGCCCAGAACCAGTTCCCACGCGTAGCTGTTCTCGGGGTCGAAGTCTTCGGGGCGACCCGGCGAATTCAGAAAGGCGGCGAGCAGTGCCGCCTCCGACCCGACGGGGGTGAAATCCATGCCGTACAGCACCTTGAAGGCAAAGGCCCGCTCCGCCCTACGGTATTTTTTTTTGGCTCCCGTCATCCTGTCGATATCCGTACGTTATCCGTTCAGTGTTTCCTCATAGTTGTTCAAGCACGCGCACGGTTTCCAGCATGGCGGCGGCGGCGTCTGCGCCTTTGTTGCCGGCTTTGGAGCCGGCGCGTTCAACAGCCTGCTCCACGTTGTCCGTGGTCAGCAGGCCGAACCCTATCGGCACGCCGCTGTCCAGGGACACCTGTGCCAGACCCTTTGTCGCTTCGGCGGCCACAAAGTCAAAATGCGGCGTCGCGCCGCGGATGACCGCGCCGAGGGCGACGATGCCGTCATACTTGCCGCTCAGGGCCAGCTTGCGGCACACCAACGGCAGTTCAAAAGCTCCCGGAACCCGCACCAGGGTTAAATTTTCGCGTTCAAGCCCGTGCCGCGTGAGATAGTCGATTGCGCCGCCTATGAGCCGTTCGACAATGATGTCGTTGAATCGGCCAGCCGCGACGGCGACGCGCAGGCCGGCGGCGGCGAGTTTGCCTTCAACAATGTGTAGATGGGTTGTTTTTGCGTCGGCCATGTTATCTCCCTTCGCCGGTAGGCTGCTTGGGCAAGGGCGTGTCCCGGTTTTGCATGGAGCAGCCCGATAGATTTACAATGTTGATGTTTCTCCGGTTGTATCTCCGGGAGTTCTGTTCTCGCCGCAATCAGCGTGTCCGTCAAGCCGTAAAAGGTGCCCCATTTTTTCCTTTTTGGTGCGCAGGTAGTTGTGGTTGAACGAGCAAGCTTCCAGCTCCAGCGGAACGCGTTCCGTGACTTCCAGACCGTAACCTTCCAGGCCGACGATTTTTTTGGGGTTGTTGGTCATCAGCCGCATTTTGCGGATGCCGAGATCCACGAGTATCTGCGCTCCGATGCCGTAATCGCGCAAGTCCGCCTGGAAGCCGAGCGCGCGGTTGGCTTCCACAGTATCCTGCCCTTTGTCCTGTAAGGCATAGGCACGCAGCTTGTTGGCCAGACCTATGCCGCGGCCTTCTTGGCGCATATAGAGGACGACGCCGCAGCCTTCCTGCTCAATGCGGGACAGGGCCGCCGCAATCTGGCCGCCGCAGTCGCAACGCAGGGAACCAAGCACATCGCCGGTCAGGCATTCGCTGTGTACCCGTACCAAGGTTGCATCGCTGCTGCTCGGCGTGCCCTTGACAACAGCTACATGCGTGTCTTCGTGCAACTCGTTTTGATAGGCGATGATGACGAATTCTCCGTACATGGTGGGCAGTTTGGCTTCGGCAATGCGTTTCACGGAAAGAATGCCCCGCTGCATACGGTAGCGGATGAGATCCTTGATGGTTGCGATTTTGAGGTCGTGCTTTTCGGCAAAGATTGTAAGATCGGGCATCCTGGCCATGTGTCCGTCGTCCTTCAGCACTTCGCAGATGACTGCGGCCGGTTTGAGGCCCGCCAGAGAGGCAAGATCCACGCCGCCTTCGGTCTGTCCGGCCCGGACCAGGACGCCGCCCTTTTTAGCGCGCAACGGAAAAATATGTCCGGGAACAACAATATCTTCGGGCTCGGCGTCGTCGGCAACGGCCGTCCGGATTGTCGTCGCGCGGTCATAGGCGGAAATGCCCGTGGTCACGCCGTGGCGGGCTTCTATGGAAACGGTGAAATTAGTGCCGAAACCGGCTTCATTGTGTTGTGTCATGAGCGGCAGGCGCAGCCTGTCGCACATCTCCGGAGACATGGGAAGACAAATAAGCCCGCGCGCATGCGTGGCCATGAAGTTGATGATTTCCGGGGTGCAGAACTCGGCAGCAACGGTGATGTCGCCTTCGTTTTCACGGTCTTCATCGTCCACCAGAATAATCATGCGGCCCCGGCGAATTTCTTCTATGGCCTGTTCAGCCGTGCATAAAGGCATGGCATGCTCCTTTTGCGGCGTCAAAACCCGTTATCGCGCAACAAATCCAGACTCAGGCTGCCGGCGTTTCCTGCCGACCGGTCCAGTATGCGTTCCACGTATTTGCCCAGCATATCCGTTTCAAAGTTGACCCGTCGGCCTTTTTTCCAAAAGCCGACGGTAGTTGTCGCCAAGGTTTCCGGAATGACGTTGACTTCCAGAAAACCCTGCCCGCACGCATTGACCGTAAGGCTTACCCCGTCAATGGCCACAGAGCCTTTGGGGATGACCAAGGAGGAAAATTCCTTGGGGAAGCGAACCCGTATGCGCGTAGAAGACCCCGCCGGCTGCACTGTTTCTACCACGGCCACGGCGTCCGAGTGCGCGCTCACCAAGTGCCCGCCCAAGCGATCCCCGAGGGCCAGCGCCCGTTCAAGGTTTACTTTGTCGCTTTTGCGCAGTTCGCCGAGGTTGCTTGCGTGCAGCGTTTCCTGCGAAGCATAGACCGTGAAAAAATCCCTGCCGAAAGTCTCGATCGACAGGCAGACACCGTTGACGGCGATGCTTTCGCCTTTTTTCCAGTCGTCGACCGGGAAAAGAGGACGAATGCTGAAGCGCGCTTCACCCGCTCCGGGAACAATGTCGGCCGTTTCGCCTATGCCCGTAATCAGCCCGGTAAACATCAACCCCTGCCTTCGTCGCTTACATTGTGCAGCCCTACGCCCCGCAAGGCCGTCCCGGCAAACATCAGCCCCTGCCTTCGTCTTTTGCGTCGTGCTGCCGCGCAGAGCGCAGGGCCAGCATCACATCGCTTCCGCAACGGGCGGTATCGGTTATGCGCAATTGCAGAGCTTGGTCAATGTGCATTGGGGCGCGACCGTCGAAAATAGGCACGGCTTCATTGTCGCCCAAAATTTTAGGGGCCAGATGCAGCAAAAACTCGCGGGCCAGTCCCATGTCCAACAGAGACAGCCCAAGGCATCCTCCGCCTTCGCAAAGCACATAGCCGCAGTCCATATCTCTGCGCAGGCCGACCAGTCCTTCCTTGATGTCCAATTCCGCCCGCATGCCGCGGCCGCGCAACGCCGGCCCGGCCTTGGAAGGCAGCCCGATCACGCGCACGCCGTGGCGGCGCAGGGCTTCGGCCTTGGTTCCGGCTGCGGCCGCCGCGGTGGTCCACACGATGGTTTTCGTCGCCCTGTGCTGAATGAGATGCATGTTTTGCCCGGCATCCGGCAGGCGCGAGGTGGCGACCACAGCCAGAGGTTGCGCCTCTTCGCCGGCTTCGGGCAGGTGAGCGTCGCCGATTCGGCAGGTCAGTTCGGGGTTGTCCAGATAAAAAGTGTTGCCGCCGACCAAGACTGCCTGCATGTGACGCCTGAGCCGATGCGTCATCTCGCGCGACTCCGGCGAGCTTATCCACCGGGAATGACCGGTGCGCGCGGCAATGCGGCCATCCAGGGTGCCCGCCAATTTCAGCAGAACATAGGGCAGGTCCGTAGTCTGCCAAGTGATAAAATCGTCAATAAGATCAAGGCATTCTTGCTCAGCAATGCCGACTTCGACGAACAGTCCCCTGGAACGCAGGAATTCCGCTCCTCCCGAGGCTTCCGGGTTGGGGTCGAGGGTTCCGACGATCAGCCGCTGTACGCCTGACGCTAAAATCGCTTCGGTGCAGGGTGGAGTTCTGCCCTGATGCCTGCACGGCTCCATGGTGACCAACATGGTGCACTCCGCGGGATTGACGCCTTTCCGGGCAGCGTCTTCAAGGACTTCGACTTCCGCATGGGGAAAACCCGCGCCTTTATGGACGCCGTGCGCCGCCGCTATGCCGTCCTTGACCAGCAAAGCCCCCACGCAGGGATTGGGCCTGGTCCGGAATTTATATTCCAGCGCCAGCTCGACGGCCTGCAACATCAGCGTGAAGTAGGGGTGATCGGCATGCGGCATGGAGGCTCCGAGGTCGGTTCCAGTTTGGTCAAGGGAATTCCGGCTTCCGCGAAAAAGCTTTCGGACAGGGGATCGGGATATGCCTGTGCGAAATATACGGCTGACACCCCGCAGTTTATGAGCATTTTGGCGCAGATCACACAGGGCTGATGAGTACAGTAAATCACGGAGTGCTCAAGTTGCACGCCGTGGACGGCAGCCTGGATAATGACGTTTTGCTCGGCATGCAGCCCCCTGCACAGTTCATGTCTCTGCCCGGAAAGTATGCCCTGCATCTCACGTTTGCAGCCGAGTTCCAGGCAATCGGCCATATTGCGCGGCGCCCCGTTGTACCCGGTGGCCAGAATATGCTTTTCCTTGACGGCAACAGCGCCTACTTTTCTGCGCAGACAGGTAGATCGCTCCGATACCAGTCGGGCGATGTTCATAAAGTAATCCGGCCAAGGGAGTCGCGACATGGAGATCTGTGTGGACCTGTGGTCTGCGGTCGGCACACCGGCGCTGTTACCAGGCAAAGAGAGGGAAGTCTGCCGCGAATTTTTCGACCTTCCGGCCTATGTCCGCCAGACGGCTTGCATCGGATGCCGACGCGACGACTTCCGCAATCCAGGCCGCGATTTTACGCATATCTGCCTCATTCATGCCGCGCGTCGTCAGCGCCGCGGTGCCCAGGCGTATGCCGGATGTAATAAACGGGGAACGGGTTTCAAAAGGCACCGTGTTCTTGTTGACCGTGATGCCCGCGGCATCCAGGGCTTGTTCGGCGTCTTTACCGGTGATGTTTTTATTGCTCAGGTCAATCAGCAACAGGTGGTTGTCCGTGCCCCCGGATACCAAAGTAAAGCCGGCGGCATCCAGTTCCGCTGCCAGTGCGGCCGCGTTTGCCAGCACCTTTTCCTGATAGCGCTTGAACTCCGGTTTGAGAGCTTCGCCGAAGGAGACAGCTTTGGCGGCAATGACGTGGATAAGGGGACCGCCCTGGATGCCGGGAAAAATTTTGCTGTTCAGGGTTTTGCCCAACGCTTCGTCGGCCAGTATCATGCCGCCGCGTGGCCCGCGCAGGGTTTTGTGCGTGGTGGTCGTGACCACTTGCGCGCAGCCTACGGGCGTCGGGTGCAGGCCGACGGCTACCAGTCCGGCTATGTGGGCCATGTCCGCCATGAGTACGGCGCCGACTTCGTCCGCTATGGCGCGGAAACGACGGAAATCCAGCGTGCGCGGGTATGCGCTGGCCCCGGCCACGATAAGGGCCGGACGGTGTCGCAGCGCCAGAGCGCGCAGTTCGTCGTAATCTATACGCCCGGTTTCCCTGTTTACGCCGTATGCCGTGAATTTGTACAGCAGGCCGGAAAAGTTTACCGGACTGCCGTGAGTCAGGTGTCCTCCGTGCGTGAGATCCATGCCCAAGATGGTCGCGCCCGGTTCCACCGTCGCCATGTAGCCGGCCATATTGGCCTGACTGCCGGAGTGCGGCTGCACATTGACATAATCCGCGCCGAAAAGTTGTTTTGCCCGTTCTATGGCAAGGTTTTCCGCGATATCCGCGTATTCGCAGCCGCCGTAATAACGTTTGCCGGGGTAGCCTTCCGCATATTTATGCGTGAAAATGCTGCCTTGGGCTTCGCGCACGGCTTGGGAAACAAAATTTTCCGAGGCGATGAGTTCCAGCCGGGTGAGTTGGCGCCGGGTTTCCAGATAGACCGCTTCGGCAACGGCCGGGTCGCGGAGCAAGAGTTCGTCCATGAAATGTTCCTTGCGCGGCAACGCCGTGCAGCCGCCGCACAGGATGCCTGCTCCGGGCGCGGCCGCGGGCGCTTCAGCCGTTCCAGCGTTTATAGAGTATGCAGGCGTTGGTGCCGCCGAAGCCGAAGGAATTGCACAGCGCGTATTCCACCTGGACTGCTTTCGGGCCGTCCACCATGTAATTCAGGTCGCAGTCCGGATCCGGCGTTTCATAATTGATGGTTCCCGGAATAATGCCGTTTTGCAGCGCGAGTATGGAAAAGGCGCTTTCGATACCGCCGCCCGCGCCCAAAAGGTGGCCGATCTGGCTCTTATTGGCACAGATGGGAATATCATAGGCACGGTCGCCGAATACGGCCTTGACGGCTTTGGTTTCGGCCATGTCGTTGAGTTGCGTGGACGTGCCGTGGGCGTTTATGTGACCCACCACATCCGGCGTGACTCCCGCGTCGGCGATTGCCCTGCGCATCGCTCCGGCCATGCCTTCACCGTCGTCGCGCGGCGCGGTCATGTGAAAGGCATCGCAGGTTGCGCCGAAGCCGGCTATTTCCGCGTAAATTTTCGCGCCGCGCCGTTGCGCGGATTCCAGAGTTTCCAAGAAGAGCATAGCCGCGCCTTCGCCCATGACAAAGCCGCTGCGGTGCAGGTCAAAGGGGCGGGAGGCTTTTTCGGGCTCGTCGTTCTCCGTGCATAGGGCCTTCAGTGCTGTGAAGCCGGAGATGCCCATAGGGGTCACGGTGGCTTCCACGCCTCCGCACACGACATATTCCGTTCTTCCCAGCAATATTTCTGAATAAGCGTAGCCGATCGCGTGCAGGGCGGAAGCGCAGGCGCTGGTGGCCACCATATTCTGGCCTCTGGCCCCGGTAAAAATGGACACCTGTCCCGGTGCCATGTTGGAAATGAGCATGGGGATCATGAACGGGGAAACTTTATTCGGGCCGGCTTCAACAAGCCTGGTGTGAAAATCCTCAATGGTTTTCAGCCCGCCGAGACCGACGCCCAGAAAGACGGAAAGGTCGTGGGCGTTGTCGTCGGTGACGGTGAAGGCGGCGTCTTGCATAAGCATCATAGCTGCCGCCACGGCGAACTGGACGAAACGGTCCATCCTCCTGGCCTGTTTCATCGGGATGCCGTAGTTTTCCGGATTGAAATTTTTGACTTCGCCGGCTATGCGCGCGGCGAAACCGGTGGCATCAAACTGCGTGATCGGCGCTATTCCTGATTTTCCGGCGAGCAGGTTCTCCCAGGATTCAGCCATGTCGGCACCGATGGGGGAGAGGGCGGACAGGCCGGTTACCACAACGCGTTTTCGGGTCATAGCCGGAATCCTTCAATGATAGTAGACTGCCGGATGCTTCAGGAGCATCCGGGCGAAAGAGGGCGAATCGTGCCGGCAGAGCAGGCCGGACCGGAGCATTTCAACCTTCACTCTGTACGGGTACAATGCTCCGGCGAGGCGAACGAGGTGCGGCGACACCCGCAAAAAACGGTGCCGGCGGGCCGTGACCGCCGTTAAGCTGCAACCGCAAAGCGAAAATGCGTCAACACGACGCACGCGGCCGCTTGTCATGCGGCATGTTTTTCAACGTAAGCAACGGCATCTTTGACTTTGAGCAGTTTCTGCGCTTCCTCGTCGTCGATCTCCAGGGAAAATTCCTCTTCCATGGCCATGATCAATTCCGTGAGATCAAGGGAGTCCGCCCCGAGGTCTTCTACGAAAGACGCCTCGGGCGTGACTTCGTCGGCGGAAACGCCAAGCTGGTCCATGATGATTTTTTTAACCTTCTCTTCAACAGACATGTGTCCTCCAAAAGTGTTCGCTGCTTTACCCGTTCGCTGCCGCCCGGACGCGGCTCGCGCATCCTAGTGTCTGATTGCAAAAATAACAAACATAATTTTTTGGATATGTTTGCATGATCGTCAGCTGAAAAATATGGTTTTCAGCCGACTCACGCCGCCCTCAGCGGCGCAAAACCCTTCGGGTTTTGTAGTGCCTGCTTTTGCAGGTAATCGCCGGCGTCAACAATACATGCCGCCGTTTACGGCAAGCACCTGTCCCGTTATATACCCGGCTTTATCCGAGACAAGGAACAAAACGGCTTCCGCCACGTCTTCGGGACTACCAAAGCGCTGTGCCGGGATACTTTTCAGCATCTGTTCCTTGACCGCATCGGACAGGGTCAAGGTCATATCCGTTTCTATGAATCCGGGGGCCACCGCGTTGACGGTTATGCCCCGCACGGCGAGTTCTTTCGCCGCAGCCTTGGTCAGTCCGATGAGTCCGGCCTTTGCCGCGCAGTAATTGGCCTGCCCGGCATTGCCGGTCTGGCCGGACACGGAGCTGATGTTCACAATACGCCCTCCGCGCCTGCGCATCATGATTTTGGCCGCCTCACGCAAACAGGTGAACGCGCCTTGTAAATCAACCGCCAGCACTTTGTCAAAATCTTCGTCTTTCATGCGCGCCAGCAGGCTGTCTTTGACGATGCCCGCGTTGTTGACCAAGATGTGCAGGTCAACCTTATCTTTGATTTCATTATGAAAAAAATGTGTAACAGCCTCCGGATCGGCCACGTCCAAGCGAAAGGCTGCGGCCCTGCCTCCGGCGGCGAGGATTTCCCCGACCACTGTTTCGGCTTCCTCCGCCTTGTTCGCGTAGGTCAGGTACACCTGATACCCGGCCCTGCCGAGCGTTGCCGCCGTACACCTGCCGATGCCGCGCGAGGCTCCCGTCACCACAGCCGTAAGCATATTGTTGTCCATTGTGTTTTCCGTTCCGCACCGGCGGCGGATCAAGCATAGCCCCCTTTCGGGAGAGTTTCAATCGCCGGACGGGCGTTCTCCGGGCTACCCCCGGAACTTCAGGAGCGCCGTCCCCCAGGTCAGCCCCGCGCCGAAGGTGGCGGCGAGGACCAGACTGTCTTTGCCCACTTTGTTCTCGTTGACGGCTTCGCTCAAGGCGATGGGTATGGAGGCCGCCGAGGTGTTGCCGTACTTCTGTACGTTCAGAAAGACTTTTTCCATACTTACGCCCAAGTGGGCGAACAACGACTCTATAATGCGGAGGTTGGCCTGATGGGGGACGAAGAGATCGACATCCCGCGCGCTGAAGCCGTTGCGCTCAAGAATGCGGGTGCAGGCATCGGCCATGCGGCGTACGGCGTGTTTGAAAAGTTGTCTGCCCTGCATGCGGACAAAGTATTCCGGCCCTACGGTGTCGCCGAGTGCATACGGTGCGGAGGCAAAACCGCCGTTCAAGAGCAGAAGGTTGCCGTTGGCGCCGTCCGAAGCCGCCAGCGCATCCAGAAGTTCTCCTCGGAGCGCCGGCGCGGCGCTTTCTCTGCCGGCCGCGCTCTCAATGACCGCCGCTCCGGCGCCGTCTCCGAAGAGTACCGCTGTTGCGGGATCGTTGATGTTGCAGCGCTGGAACAGGCTTTCTGCGGCAACCAGAAGTACGCAGGCCGAAGGGTCGCGGGCGATCAGCGCATCGGCCAGGATCAGACAGTTGATGAAACCCGAACAGGCCGCGTTGACGTCGACGGCCAGGGGGTTGTTCAGATTCAGCTTGTGCGCCAGGATGCAGGCCGAGGAAGGACAGGCGGAATCAGCGGTACAGGTGGCAAAAAGGACATGGGTAATGTCCCCATGGGTGCGTCCTGATGCGGCCAGCGCCTGCAAGGCGGCGTCGCGGGCAAGGTCCGTCCCCGTTCGCCCGTCCGTCAGGACGTGACGCTCGGATATACCGGTCCGTGACACTATCCAATCGTCCGTAATCTGCGTTCGGGTTGTGAAATAGGTATTGTCGACCGTTCCAGGTGGAACGGACATCCCCAATCCGCTGATTACTGCATGCGTCGCCATGGGTTGCGTGTACCTTTCGGAAATTGTCCGCTGTTCCTGCCGTGCTATGCCTGCCGGTCAGGCTTTTACGGCTTTGCTGAAGCGGTTTAGTTCTTCATTGGCGCAAATATTGGCATTCAGGCGTTCGTTGGTTTTTTTCTCCACAAAGGCGGCAGCCATGCCGACCGCGTTGCTCACGGCTTTGACATTGGAGCGGCCGTGACAAACGATCACTATGCCCTGCAGGCCGAGTAGGGGGGCTCCGCCGTATTCGGCGTAGTCCACAAAACGGGCAAAACGGGAAAAGGCGCCTTTGGAAAGCAGCGAGCCTATTTTTGCCGCCACCGTGCTGTTGAGCAGTTCGCGTTTGAGTATGCGCGACAGCGATCCGGAAAGGCCTTCCGCCAGCTTGAGCACGACGTTGCCCACAAAGCCGTCGCAGACAATGATGTCCACGTCGCCGGTAAAAATGTCTTTCCC
>JAITDR010000135.1 GCA_031282465.1 Desulfovibrio sp. | reverse complement strand
TCGCCGTGGAGGTTGCCGATGCGCCTGCCCATGCCTTTGAGCCGCATGGCTTTGCCCGGTTCAAATTCCGGAGGCAGGGTAATTTCGATAATCTGCGGGTTTTCGGCGAACCCGTGTTGAATTTCCAGCCGCACGCGCGCTCCCGGCACCAGTGAACGCCCCGGCAGCCGCAGCACTTGTTCCTCGTCGATCTGTCTGAGGAACCACCCCTTGACTTTGTCGAGAACCCCCGGTTGCGCCGGATGGGTTGAAGCTCGGCGTGCGCGCGTTGCGCCGCCCGCGGGCGTTGCCCGTGTAAGCGGCGTGTTTTTGGCGCCGGGTCCGGCTTCTTTCCCGCCGCCGTTCCCGCCGTTGCCGGCGGACGGCTTTTTTCGTCCGCCGTGTTCAATGCGGCTGTAAATATCTTCATAAACGCGGCGGGCAAAGGGGTCGTTGAGGATATCACGCAACACGTCTTCCGCGCGCATGTCGCCCGCGGCCTGCCCGGAACGCGGTCCCGCGCCCGGCGTTTTCGCGCTTTCACCCGTGCGCCGTCCTGCCTCGGCATAGGCGCGCCGCGCCTCTTCCTGCGCTCGTTTTGTGGACGCGCCCGCGCTTCCCGTCCGGGTGGATGCGTTCCCCGTCCCGCCCGGGCGCTTGCTCAGGGTTACGTAGGCTTCGTTGACCTCCTGAAAGCGGCGGGAGGCATCGGGGATCTGCGGATTCAAATCCGGATGCAGAAAAAAAGCCATACGGCGGTAGGCGCGCTTGATTTCCGCCGCGTCGGCGTCCTCGCCGACGCCCAGTACGGCACAGCATTCCTTGAGCGTCATAGGGCTTCCCTTGCGGTATCACGCCTGCGGTCCGGGAGCGGCGTCGAGTTTTTCGCGCAGCAACCCGTTGACCACGGCAGGATTGGCTTTGCCGCCCGTGCCTGCCATCACTTTGCCGACAAAAAAGGCCAGGAGTTTGGTCTTTCCGCCTCTGTACCCGGCGACTTCCGCCGGATATTCGGACAGTACCCCGTCCACGACGGCTTCCAGCGCGCCGCTGTCGGAAAGTTGGACGAGGTTGCGTTCGGCTGCGAAACGCTCCGGCGAAACCCCCGAGGCAAACAGTTCGGGAAAAATTTCGTGCGCGATGCGGACGTTGAGCGCGCCGCCGTCTATCAGGCGCACCACTTCGGCCAGCAGAGGCGGGGTCATGCGCGCCTCACCCGCCCTGATGCCCGCCGCCGCGCATTCACGCAGCAGTTCGCCGCGCATCAGCGCAGCCGTGCGTCGCGGGTTGCCGCACAAGGACGCGGCGGCTTCAAAGTAGTCCGCAGTATCCTTGTCGGCCGCCAGCAGTTCGGCGTCCTCGTCCGGCAAACCGTAGTCCGCGGCAAAACGCGCCGCGCGGGGACCGGGCAGCTCCGGCATCGTCCTGCGCCACTCCTCGATACGCTCCGGGTCAATCAGTATCGGGGGCAGATCGGGGTTGGGGAAATAGCGATAGTCGTGGGCATCCTCTTTGCTGCGCATGGCGTGGGTTTCCTGCGTTTCGGCGTCGAACAGGCGGGTTTCCTGCAACACGACCCCGCCGTCTTCCAGGCAGGCCCGTTGCCGGGCAACCTCGTAGTCCACGGCACGCTGCACATGGCGGAAGGAATTGAGGTTTTTCGTTTCGGAGCGCGTTCCAAATCTTGTTTCGCCCGCCGGGCGCAGGGAAACATTGACGTCGCAACGCAGGCTGCCTTCTTCCATGTTCCCGTCCGTGACCTCTATGGCGACCAGCAGCGCATGGATGCGGCGCATGAACTCGGCGGTCTCCTCCGCGCCGCGCATATCCGGCTCGCTGACTATCTCGATAAGCGCCGTTCCCGCCCGGTTGAGGTCCACCAGGGTCGCGCCCCCGACGTGCAGGCATTTGCCGGCGTCGTTTTCCAGGTGGACGCGGGTGATGCCCACGCGCCTGTTCCGGCCTTTGACGTTGATGTCGAGGTACCCTTTTTCACAGACGGGCGGCACGAATTGCGAGGTTTGGAAACCGTCGGGAAGGTCCGGATAAAAATAATTTTTTCGGGAAAAAAGGGAGTAGGTGTTGACGGTGCAGTTCAAGGCCAGACCGGCGCGCGCGGCCAGTTCGACGGCTTTTTCATTCAGACGCGGCAACGCGCCCGGCATGCCGGAACACACTTCGCAAACCTGTTCGTTGGGCGCGGCGCCGAACGATACCGGACAAGAGCAAAACAGTTTCGACGCCGTTTTAAGCCGGACATGAACCTCCAGACCGATTACCGCCTCGTATGCAGGCATGGACCGCTCCTCAAGCATTTCATCATGGATTTTGCATGCCTCCGGCGGCCGGGGGAAATGATTTTCCCCGGACCCCTCAATTTTGCATTCGTATGGTAAGCGTTGCATGACGCCGGGCGATTCAAAGCAAAATCGCGTTCACGCGCCGCGTTTTTCTTACCAACCGGCATCGTGGGACAGAAGCAAGCGTTCGAGGTCCGCGGCAACGACAGGCAGAGGCGCGTCGAATTCAATGCCGATGAAGACGCCGTCATGCCATCTCAGTTTGCCGGGGCAGTCTACCACGCCCTTGAGCGGCGGATCGTTCGCTCTGACACGCACCGCCGTATCTTCCCGGTAGTGAGCCTGCGGCTTGGTCTGCATTTCCGCGCAAAGGCCGAGTGCGGATATTTCCATCACGCGGCAGACGACGCCGGTATTACTCATGCCGGTGACGGTAAGCATGCTTGTTACGGAGGGGGTAAAGCGTTCTGAACGGCGGCGGTCCGAGCCCATGGATTCCACCAGATTTTTCAGGTGTTCGGACTGCCGGGTCAAATCCTCCGTAAACTGCTCGGCATCCGTCATGTTTTGCGTCGTCTCCTGCGCCGCTTCGCTGATACGGCGCATGGCTTCAACATTGTCCGCGCCGATATGCGATTGTTCCGCCGTCGCTTCCGCGATGCCGCGTACTTCGCCCATGGCGCGCTCGGCAATGGCTACGATGCCGGCCAGGCTTTTGCCGGACTGTTCCGCCAGGTCTTCCGCCGTGTGCGTCAGGTACACGGTCTGGTCGGTCAGGTCCTTGTTCTGACCGACTTCGGCCTGCAACGCCGAGATGGATTTGTTGACCTCGTCCGTTGCGAGCATGGTTTTTTCCGCCAGCTTGCGCACCTCGTCGGCGACAACGGCAAAGCCGCGCCCGGCTTCGCCGGCGCGGGCCGCTTCGATGGCCGCGTTCAGGGCCAGAAGGTTGGTCTGGTCGGCAATATCCTTGATAAGTTCAACAATACTGTTGATGCCGTCCGCCTGAACGCCCAGCGCCTGCATGCCCTTAGCCGTGCGGTCGGCGTATTCGGCGGTTTTCTTGATGCACTGCACGGTTTCCGTGACGATTTTCCGTCCGTCTTCGGCCTGAACGCGGGTATCCCGCGTATCTTCCGTTGTCCGTTCCGCCCTGGCGGCCAGCGTCTCCAGCGTACCGCTCATGGCGGTGATGCCGGCCATTGCCCGGTCGCAGGCATTTTTCTGCAAACGGGCATTATCAGATGTTTTTTCAAGATGTTGCAGCAGCCTGCGAAAATCCTGACTCTGTTTGTCGGAAATTTCATGCGCTTTCTTGACCGAGTGCGTGATACGCTCGTTCAGGGCCATGATGCGTTCCTGCTGTTCGCGGATTGCCGTCTCGTCCGTGAGCATCATGCAAGCCCCGAGCAGCTCTCCGTCCATGTCCAGCAAAGGCGAGACCGTGGCGCGCGTAAATTTTTTCTCGCCTGCGGCGTTGAGCCTGACCGCCGCCACGTTGAACAGGGTTTGCCTCTCGGCAAGAACGCGGTCGAGCGGCGTTTTGCTCTGCTCGCTTCCGTCGAAGAAGGCGCCGGACGTCCTGCCGTAGTAATCTTCGGGTTTGCCGGTGCGTCCCCATAATTCAAGCAGTGTGCTGTTCAGGAAGGTCAGGCGTCCGTTGAGATCGACGACGGCAAAGGGGACGGCTATGCCGTGCATGATGCTTTGCGCAAAGCCGAGCCGCTCTTTCAACTGGTGCAGCATATCCGCGAAGGCGGCGGCGAGATGACCTATTTCGTCGGAGCGGTTGACCTGTATGGCGACATTGAACTCGCCGTGTGTGATTTGTTCGGCCCTGGCGGCGAGGTAGCGGATGGGGGTTGCCAGATTGCGGGCGAAACGCAGACTCACTGCGAGCGACAGCAGAACCAGCACCAGGGTGACGGCGCTCAATTTCAGGATGATGGCGGTGTCGGCCTCATGCACTTCGCTTGCGTCGATGATGCACAGCATACGCCAGTTGTTGAAGCCCGTGAACACAGTGATGAGACGCGGCACCCCGCCCACTTCCCGCGTGTACGAGCCGGGAGCGAGCGTCAGCGCGTCTTCCAGCCCGGGGATTTTCCCGTCCTTGATGTTGGTAAATACGCTGTCCTTGAACTGGTCGGAGGCGATAACTCTGCCCGTGCCCTCCACCAGCGTCACCTGTCCGGTCCGGCCGATGCGGACGGTGCTGATCATCTTCGTCATGGTGTCCAGGCTGACGTTGATGTAGCTTGCCCCGATGACCTGGCCGGACGCGTCGCGGATCTTGGCCATGGCGGTGCAGACGGGCGTTCCGCCCGTAGCGGCGCGGTACATGTCCCCGTAGGCTTCATCGCTTGGGGCGGCCAGGGCGCTTGTATACCATCCCCGCGTTCGGGGGTCGTAGCCTGCCGGGCGCGTGGAGGTGGGGGAACCGAGAAACCCCCCGTCCTTCAGGCCGATGCCGACGCCGAAATACAAGGGGTTGGCCTTCGCGACCTGTTTCAGGCGCTGATCAAGAGTCTGAGCGAGGGCAGGCATGCTTTCGGGTGAGGGCATGGTCGGCTGCCTGGTTTCCACATACACGGGCAACAGCCCCAGGGAGGCGCGCGCTTCAGGAATATCGGCAAGGTAGCGCGCATTGTACTTGGTCACGGCAAAAAAAATTTCTATATAATTGTTTGCCTTTTCCAACTGCGCGCGCGAAGACTCCACAAAGTTCGCCACCCCGGTCTGTCGGGCCTCTATGCCGGCAAACACCATCAGCACAGAGGGGCCCGCAAAAGCGCAAAAAGAAAAAATCAGCAGTAACTTTGAACGGATAGACATTGCTGTATTACTCCGTTTTGGGTGTTGCGCATACAGGAATGCGCAGCCGTTGACCGTATGGGCAGCCGGACAGTAACAGTCCGGAATTACTCCTGATTCTATTTCTCCTCGCCGCGTCCCCGGCGCTTCGCAGGGTGTCGGTAAGTGTTTGTCGGATATATATGGAAACTCTGGTACTCCTTTCCTGCATGGACGTCCACGAAAAATCCTTGCGGTCGGACAGAGCGGGCTTCAAAGATATCCGTCAACCGCCTGATCTGCGCCCTCGCCGGCGGGCCAGACGGTCTTGTGTATCTGCAGATTGAACTGCACGTTGTGCAGCCTGTCCCGGATAATGCTCTCGGCAAGCTCCGCCGGCGGCATGTCGTCCGCTTTCGGCGAAAAGGCGATGCGCGGTCCGCCCGGCACGCGCCCGCATCGGAGCGCGATGTCCTTGGCAAAAGCGTAGTCTTCCGCATCGGCGACGACAAACTTGATGTAGTCCGTCGCCCGCAACACGGCCGTCATGCGCCCGAGCGGCACCATGCCGGCCGTTTCGCCCGTCGACGGACACTTGTGGTCCACAATCCAGCACTCCACGAAGCGCCCGAGTTCTACTGGAGGCACTATGGACCCGTTGGTTTCCACGGAAATGCGCATGCCCCTTTCCCCCAGCGCGCGTAACAGCGTTTCCAGCCCCTTGCCCAGATACAGCAAAGGCTCGCCGCCCGTGACCGTCGCCTTGCGGCCTGCAAAGGCGACAACCCGCGCGACAACCGCGTCCACGGTCATCCACGGGGTGTTTTTCGTTACGGAAAGCCCCTGCGGGGTGTCGCAACGTCCTCCCCAACAACGCAGATTGCAACCGGCAAGACGGATGAACGTTGAAAGCGTCCCCTGTCCGGCGCTGTTGACTTCGCCGTCGATACTCGGGAAAATGCTTACGAGCGGGAGCATTTCTGCCCCGCCGTCAATCTCCCCGGAGCATTTCAACACTGATTTTATAGGCCTCCGGCGGCCAAGGCTCCGCCCTGGACCCGGCAGGGGGAATGATTCCCCCTGCACCCCCCATTTTCGGATGCGTACTTTCAACGTTGTACCGCTCCAGGGCCACCCGGACACGGCAAGGTCCACCCCTCGACACGTCCCCGCGCAGCGGCATCCCGGTCTGTATGCCCGTCCATACCTATCCCGAACGGCACCATTCGCAATAGGAAGACGGCGATTCCCAAAAACGTATCCGCACGACGTTCGCTTCGGGCCACTCCCGCTCCAGCCGCAGCTTGAACCAACGCACCATGTTCTCGGCAGTCGGCGCGACGACAAGAACGCCCTCTTCATCCTCGACCTGTTCAAAATATCCGGGCGCGTCCACTCCCGCCTTACCCACAACATCATTGAGGCACTTGTGGTCGAGTTCTTCGACAAGGGGGCCGACTTTGGCTTTGATTTCGTGAAAATCCGCGGTGATGCCGGGGTAACGCTCTCCCCGTACATCGGCAACGGTAATTTCAACCTTCGCCGTATGCCCGTGCATGGTCACGCACTTGCCCTTGTACGAAGGCAGGCGGTGCGCATAGGCAAATTCGAAAATTTTTGTCGCGGTGACATGCAGCATAGTGATTTTAACGCTTTCGGCGGCCGGGGCGCAACGCGTTTCAGGATTTGCCGCGTTGCCGGAAGCGCAATTCTTCTTCTTTGCCGTCCAGCAGGGTACGTTTGA
>JAITDR010000127.1 GCA_031282465.1 Desulfovibrio sp. | reverse complement strand
TGGGCGGAGTCCACCGTATACCACGTTGTATCGGCACGTTTTGAAAAACCTGGAGGGGCGGAGCGCATTTTCGTGAGGGGTACGCCGGAAACGGCTTTGGCGATGATGGTGTTCAGGCGGTCGCTCGTTCCCAGTTTGGCATAGCGCGGGAAGTTGTCCGCATCGCTTTGGCTGAACTGTGCGGCGCGGACCATCAGCCAGTACCGGCAGGCGGGAGAAATAAAGTCGTCCGGCAGGGTCGCCGAGAAATAGGGCGGGGCCGGCAGCAGGTCCAGAGTTTTGGATGCGCTGAGGCCGAGTCCCGTCAGCAGTTGCTGCAGCAGGGTGCAGAGCGCTTCAAAGCAGGCTCCCGGATTGTCGTGGGTGTAGTTCGGCAGGGTGTCGTCCGAGGCGGAATGCCGTCCGAGGCAGTCTATATCGTCGTAAAACGTGGAAAGTTCCCCCAGCAGGACGCGCAGTGCTCCGTAGACGTGCCAGGGGTGAATATCGGGCGTGGAGCGCAGGTGGCCGAGCAGGGGAATATTCCGGTTCAATATGTTCAGCACGGTGAAGTTGATGAGGAACTGCATATCCGCGCCTTCGCTCCCCTCGGTGTTTTTATAGCCTGCCAGCCGGCCGGCGCAGGACAGGGCGGTATCCTGCACCTCCTGCACCAGTGAAGACAGGTAGCGGCTTGCTTCCAGGCGGAGCAGGGGAGGGGTGAAGCGCGTATCCAGTTCGACATGCTCTCCCGCGCGCCGCACCAGGGCGATGGGGAGCAGTTCGAAATTCGGATAGCGTTCGCTGTCGACGTCGCGGATGAGTACGGGGGCGTAGCGCAGGCGCTGCACCGGGGCGGGCGGGGCGGAACCGTAGATGTCCGGCAGGCGTTCCGGGGTTTCCGTATATACATACCGCTTGCCGCCGACGCCTCCTTCCGGCTCGGCGTTGTTGCCTGCCGGGTCTTCAAGCGCAAGGCCCAGGTACAGGGTGCCCGGCTTGTCGGGCTCCGGCCAGTCGGGGGTCACGGCCAGAGGGGCGACGGCGGCGTCGTAGGGGGCGTTGATGACGGCTCCGCTTGGAAAAATCGCCTCAATCTGCTCAATGTCCAAAGAAGACCCGATGTTCCCGCCGCGCCACTTCAGAAGTCCCACGCCCCGGAAAAAAGGCAGCCCGTAAAGGCGCAGAAGCTCCGTACGGCGCCGCACTTCCTCGTCGGCGGCCTGAAAATGCTGGGGATGTAGAAAAAGTCCTTGGCTCCAGAAGACAGGCCGGTAACCGTTCATCAGAAATTCCTTTTTGGTCCGGAACTTCTCCCCTCAGGAAGATTCCCGCGTGACGCCCGGCAAAGCCGGGCATTCCCTGCCTACAACCACTCCCTGAAGGGAGGGGCAATCCGCTCGCCTTCCGTCCGCCGGGGCGGAGTCATCCGGCGGACGGCGCCGGATGTGGATTGAAACATGCGCTTTCCCTCCCTGCGTTTGCCCCGCCGCCTGCCGCGCTTTTGCCGTCGGTCCCGTCGGAGCCGGTCCCCTTGCCGTCGAACCTTCTGTTGTCGATCCCGCCGGGGTTGAGGCCGGGACTCTTGACATCGGGCAGTTTGCTTTGGTTTCCGCCGCTTCCCGCGCCTTTGCCGTCTGCTTTTTTGCTCCCTGCTTCTTCGCCGTCCGGACTTTGCCGTCCGGCGTCTTTTTCAGCAACGGCGTTCGCGCCGAGATGCAGGGAGATATCAAGCGTACCCGCGCTGTATATCGTGGATTTCCAGAACAGGTGGCCGCTCTCCGTCTTTTTGGGCTGAATCTGCAGGAGTCTGACGGACCGGGCCGGCGTGGATTCGTAGAAGCCGCAGGCGATGCCGACAAACTGCGCCCCCTCGGCTCTGTCCAGGGAGTGGACGGCGTTTTCGCCCGGTTGGAGAAAGATGCGGACGGAAGATTTGACGCTTTTGTCGAAGGGGGCGCATTGCAGGAGGGTTTCAAGGCCGTCCTGCGTGCCGGCGAGAGGGTCGAAAGCGTCGCGTTTGTCGAGTTGATAGACGCAGATCAGCAGGCTGTGCGCCTTGTCTTCGTAAGCGTTCAAATCTTTGGAGGCGCTCAGTTCCAGACGCACGCCCTTGTCGGCGAAGCCCCAGAGCACATTGTCGGGGTCTTCCGACTCGGCGCTCGGCCGCGGCGGCTGCGCCGAGCCGCCCCCGCAACCCTGAAGGCCCGCAAGTGAGAGCATCGCCGCGAGGAGGACGAACTTCAACTTCGTTGCGGCCCACACGAGCGACGGCGTGGTGGACAGGAGGCCGAATTTTGTATAGGTTGCCATATTATGATGCGTTGTACGCGGCGTATTGTGTCTTTTTTTCGTATTGTTTGTATCGCCTGCCCGCTGTTGCTTTCAGGAGGCGTTCTCTGCCCGTCCGCGGGAGCTGTAAAGCAGATCGGGAACCTGCCTCTGTACCGCACCCCTGCATGGCGGCAGGGTGTTGAACAGTTGCGCCGCTATCATGAGGGCGGGGAAGCTCCGCAACCCATGCTTGTACGCGGTTTTGCGCCCGTTCCCGCAACGTCGACACGTATGCCGTCTCCTTATGCATCTTTCGGCGGGCAAGCGGCGCGTTCTCTGCTCCGTTCCTCCGCCGGTTCTTTTCCCGATCACGGAATGCCGGACTGGGGGAGAGCCGTCCGTTTTGCGGGCGGCAAGTACGGTATATCGGAAGCATTGCTGGCAGCCATACTCCAAGTCGAGTCCAATTTCAACCCCCGTGCCGTATCTCCCAAGGGCGCGCGCGGCGCCATGCAGATTATGCCGGAAACGGGCAGGGAACTCGGCCTGACGGATTTTTTCGATCCCGACGCCAACATAGACGCGGGAGCGCGCTATCTGGCTTCCCTGTTGCAGACGTTTGCGCGTACGGACCTTGCCCTTGCCGCGTACAACGCGGGACCGGCAGCCGTCATCAAATACGGCGGCATACCTCCCTATCCCGAAACGCGCGACTATGTGGAGCGCGTGCTGGACTTGTACCGCAGGTTTCAGGCTCAGGGGCTGAAAACATCCGGGGACGCGGTCCCGCTTCCACCGGGACGGGGCGCTCCGGTGCCGGGTGCCGCCGCCCTGCCGCCTGCGGTGCAAGGCGCGTCTCCCCGCTGAGGCCTTTCAATACTGAAAATGTTCGTCCTCAATGAGGGGGTCCGGGGGAAATCATTTCCCCCGGCCGCCGGAGGCATATAAATCAATGTTCGGCCTTGCGCCTGCTCAGGCCGACGCCGGAGGCATACAAAACCAACGTTACTATGCTCTAAGGTGAAGTCCCGTGCCGTGCTCCGTACGCGTTCTGCCCGCGGGCGTTGTGAGTCGGCAGCCCGTGCGGCGCATGCCGGGCCTTGTCCGTCGCCTGCGCGTCGCCGGGGGCGGGGAGGATCAGCGTGTCGCCCGGCCGGAGTAAATCCGGATCGGTCAATCGGTTGCGTTCTATGATGCTTTTCGGGTCCAGACCATGGCGCGCGGCTATTTTGATTACAGTGTCTCCCTCCCGGATGACGTATTTGTCGTCCGCGGGAGGAGGCGGCGGTGTCTGCGGCGTCGGGGCCGCGGGAGGGGGGGGCGGAGCGGGCAGCGCCGGTTCGGGCATTATGCCGACCCTGGCTGCGGCATTTTCGACGGGAGCCGAGTTTTTGTCCGCCGGAAAAAAGTTCGCATCGCCGCCGGTGACGGCTGTGTACATTGCGGTCATGCCCGCGCACCAGAGCAGGAACATGACGATTTGCAGTTTGCGCGAATAAAAGAAGAACATGGTTGCTGTATTGCCTCTGCGGGTTATCCGGTAGCCGCGGCCTGCGCGTCCGGCGCTGCAACCGGGGGCGCAAGCTGCGTTCCGGGCGCGGCGGCGGACGCCGCGGCCTGTGTTCCGGGAATTGCGTCGGGGGGGGCAGCTTTCACCCCATCTGTTGCAACAGGATATGCAATTTGTGCGCCGGCCGTTGCAGCGGTAGTCGCGGCCTGCGCGTCCGGCGCTGCAACGGGAGTTGGGGAAACAACCGGTACGACCGGTTCGTTTCTGTCGAGTCTTCCTTCCAGGGAAAGCGTAAAACTGACGCCCATGTACTTGAAGTGCGGGCGGGCGAGGATGGTCACATCATACCAACCGGCGACTCCCGGTACTTCCTTGACTTCGACTTTGGCCATACGCAAGGGTCGCCTGCTGCGCGTCAGGGCGTCGGGCGTGTCCATTTCGGTGACATAGCCGCTTATCCACCTGTTCAGTTCGCGGGAAATTTCCTCCCGGCCTTTCCAGGCGCCTATGCTTTCGCGCTGCAGAACCTTGATGTAATGCGCGAGCCTGTTCATAATCATCATGTAGGGGAATTGCGTGGAAAGTCTGAAGCTTATCTCCGCCGTGAAGCCTTCGGGGGTGTTGGGGTAGGGTTTCGGCCTCAACACCGAATCAGCCGAATAGAAAACGGCTTCATGGGGGCTCCTGCCGGGAGCCAGGGCGATGAAGCCCAGTTCGGCCAGTTCAAACTCCCGATGTTCGGAAATAATCGTCCGCGTCGGGATTTTGTTTTGTATGTCGCCCATGGCCTGGTAGCGGCAACAGGGAAGTCCCTGTACGGCGCCGCCGCCGTCCGGGCCGATGATGTTCACACACCAGCGGTATTTTGCAAAGCTGTCCGCAAGGCATACAGCCACGGCAAAGGCCGTATTTCCCCAGCAGAAGTCGTCCTCGCTCTCCGGTTCTTCAATAAAATTGAACGACGAAGCGCCGGCGGCGTTGTCGCCGTCATAGGGCAGGCGCAACAGGAAGCCGGGCAGGGCAAGGCCCATGTAGCGGGCGTTTTCGGTATCTCTGAACGCGTTCCAGCGTTCATAGCGGGGCATGTCGAAAATGCTTTTCACATCCGCCAGATCCGGAAAACGCCCCCACGAGTCCACGCCGAAGAAGTCCTTGCCGGCCGCGGCGAAGAACGGCGCGTGGGACAGGGATGCGACGGCTGAAACATATTGCATCAACTGGACGTCCTGCGGACCCGGTCCGAGGGTGTAGCCGGCAATGACGGCGCCCACGGGACGGCCGCCGAACTGGCCGAATTCCGCCGTGTAGATAAGCCGGTACAGGCCGGACTTCACGATTTCCGGGGCATCGTGAAAGTCGTTCAGCAGGTCTTCCTTGGAGATGTTGAGGTATTCCAGAATGATGTTCTGGGTGAAATCCATGCGGTCGGTGAGAAAACGCAGGCCGCGCCACAGGGCTTCCAGCGCGAGAAATTGGGGATGATGCAGTATGGCGTTGACCTGAGCCGAGATTTTTTCGTCAATCATCGCGGTCAGGTAATCCGTAAAGCTTTCGGAAAAGTATTCTCCGACGGCACTTACCCCTGCGCATTTCAGGGCGGCGCGCAGTCCTGCGGCCAAAGAGCCGCGTTCGGGGCTTCCCGCCGGAATGCGCGCCGCAACGAAGATTTCTTCCAATGGTGAAACAGCGTCCATGCAGCGGCTCCCCTACCTGCAGGAACATGTCCGCTCGCCTGTGCCGCGTCAAGGCTTTTTTAGAGCGGATTGATACTGCAAATATCCATCCGCTCTGCAAGGATTTGCCTGCAAATCCTTGCCGCGAGATGGCCGCGAGGCGAACTTGCTTCGCCGTCAAGCGGCAATCTCAAGCGCAAAACGCTCTAAGCCTGCGCGCATCGGCGCGCGAACACCCGTTCGCGATGCCCGGCCGGGTGCGGGCCCGGGCTCAAAGCACTTTTTTCGCCTGCTTGTGCGTGCAGTCCTCACGGCCGCAGGAGCAGGACCGGCCGAGAACGACTTTGCGGACGAAATAGATTGCGGCCCCGGCGACGACCAGGACTATAACGGCTGTTTCCACAGCGGACTCCTTTGCGTTGACAAACGCCGATGCCGGATGCTTTCATTGAAAACAGAAATCGAATTTCAAATTCAAAGAAAGTATGCCGTAAACCTTCAGGGTCGTCAACCGCTTTTCAACACCGATTTTCGATGTAACTGCAGAGCCTCCGGTCCGTCACGGCAGGAAGCGCGGCTGGTCCGGTTCGAGAACGGCAACAAGCGCGGCTTTGCCTGCTTCGAGCGTGCCCAGGTCTTTCAGGCCGAGAGCGGCCGCGCCGTTGACGGTGGCCATGCGCAGCACGGCGCGG
>JAITDR010000079.1 GCA_031282465.1 Desulfovibrio sp. | reverse complement strand
CTGAGCATGGCCTGCGACATCCGCATAGCTTCCGAGAACGCCGTGTTCGGGCAGCCCGAAGTGAACCTGGGGCTGATCCCCGGTTTCGGCGGCAGCCAGCGTCTGCCCCGCCTTATCGGCCTCGGCATAGCCAGGGAACTCATTTACACGGGCCGCAACGTCAAGGCCGACGAAGCCAAGGCTCTGGGTCTGGTGAACAAGGTGGTGCCCGCCGATGCCCTGCTGGATGAAGCTCTGGCTATGATGAAAGTCATCGTTTCCAAGTCCGGCATTGCCGTCCGTTACGCCAAGATTGCGATCAACCGCGGCGCGGATACGGATATTTACAAGGCCATGGAACTGGAAAAAGACCTCATTTCCCTCTGCTTTGCCGCCGAGGACCAGAAAGAAGGCTGCAGGGCGTTCCTGGAAAAACGGCCCGCGAAGTTCAAGTATTGATGGTGTTGCATGCGTTGCCTGCCGGCGCGGCGAATTTTTTTATACAAGCATAAGGAGTAGGTATGAGCAAGGTTATCACGGCACAACAGGCAGCCGAACTGGTCAAGGACGGCATGACGCTCGGCGTGGGCGGTTTTGTGGGGTCGGGTGTACCCGAAGAACTGCTGATCGCCCTCAAGGAACGCAGGCTCGCCTCCGGGTCCCCGAGCGGCCTCACCCTCTTTCACACGGCCGCCGTGGGCGACGGCAAGACGCGCGGCTGCAACCACCTGGCCATCGAGGGCCTGGTCAAAAAGCTGTATTGCGCCCATATCGGCCTGGAGCCGGGCCTCAACAAGCTTACCGTAGAAAACAAGATAGCTTCCTACATGGTGCCCCAGGGCGTTACCTCGCATCTGTTGCGCGCCATAGGCGGCGGCAAGGTGGGCGTGCTCACGCACGTCGGGCTGAAAACCTTTGCCGACCCGCGCCTGGAAGGCTGCATGGCCAACGACGCGGCACGCGCCTCCGGTGAAGAAGTGGTGGAACTTCTCAAAGTCTGCGGCCGGGAACAACTCCTGTACAAAGCCTTTCCCATCAACATCTGCTTCATCAAAGCCTCTTACGGGGACACCGACGGCAACCTTTCGCTCAGCGACGAGGGCACGCACAGCGACCAGTTGGAAATGGCCGCCGCCGCGCACAACAGCGGCGGGATAGTCATCGCCCAGGTCAACAAGGTGGTGGCGCGCGGCTCCCTGCCCGCGCAGGAAGTCAAAGTGCACGGCTTTATGGTGGACTATGTGGTGGAAGGGAAACCGGAAAACAACGTACAGTTTTTCCTCTTCCCGGAATACCGCGCGGAATGCTCCGGCTCCCGCCGCATACCCGTGGACGCCATTGCCCCGGAACCTCTCACCGTGCGCAAGGTCATCGGGCGCCGGGGGGCCTTTGAGCTTACCCCGAACACCCTGGTCAACCTGGGCATCGGCATTCCCGATTCCGTGGCGGGCGTCGCGGGCGAAGAGGGCATTGCCGACAAAATCACCCTGTCCATAGAATCCGGCATACTCGGGGGCGTGCCGCTGCCCGGCGTGGGCATCGGCGGTTCGGTCAACCCCGTGGCCATGTACAAGCATCCGGACATCTTCGACGTCTACGACGGCGGCGGCATAGACCTGAGCTGCCTGGGCGCGGCCCAGATCGACCCGAAGGGCAACGTCAACGTGAGCAAGTTCGCAGGCCGCGTGGTCGGGCCGGGCGGCTTCGTGAACATCTCCCAGAACGCCAAAAAGGTGTGTTTCTGCGGCACGTTCACGGCAGGCAAGGCCGAATACGAGATCAAGGACGGCAAGTTGAACATTGTGAAAGACGCCGACGGCATCAAGTTCATCAACAAGCTGGAACAGGTGACCTTCAGCGGCGAGTTCGCGGTCTCTTCCGGCCAGGAAGTGCTGTACCTGACCGAACGCGCCGTGCTCCGGCTTACGCCCGACGGCGTCATGCTGGTGGAAATCGCTCCCGGCGTGGATCTGGAGAAACACATTCTGGCCAAGATGGAATTCAAACCCCTGATCGCCGACGATTTGAAGACCATGGACCCGCGCATTTTCCGGGATGCGCCGATGGGGCTTACGCTGTAAGGGCGGAACAGGAACGGAACGGCGCTTCCGCCGCAGACGGCGGAAGCGCGGCGCATGGGCGCAACATAGACGAGCAATCAGCCTGGAAAGGAGAACGGTATGGATTTTCAACTCAGCGCGGAGCAGGAACTTATTCAACAGGCGGCGCGGGACTTTGCCCTCAAAGAAGTGGAGCCCAAGGCGGCCGAACTGGACAGAAAGCACGAGTTTTCGCATGAACTGTTCAAGCGCATGACCGACCTCGGTTTCGTGGGTACGGGCTTTCCCGAGGAATACGGCGGCAGCGGCGGCGACGATATAAGCAAGGCGCTGATAGTGGAAGAACTGGCCAAGCGTTGCGCCTCCACCGCCGCGACCCTGTCCATTACCCAGATTACCCCGTACGGCATATACAAGTTCGGCACGGCCGCGCAGAAAAAGCAATTCCTGCCGCCCCTGTTGAGCGGCGGCAATCTGGCCGCCTTTGCCCTCACCGAGCCGCAGGCCGGCTCCGACGCCGCGGCCGCCAAGACCACGGCCATAGCCGACGGTGACCATTATGTGCTGAACGGCAACAAGTGCTTCATTACCGGCGGCGCCATTGCCAAAACCACCTTGGTCTTCGCCCTGACCGAACCGGAAAAGGGCCTGCGCGGCATGAGCGGCATCCTGGTGGAAAAAGGCACTCCCGGCTTCAGCGCGGGTAAAGTGGAAAACAAACTCGGCCTGTGCGGCTCCGAAACCGTGGAAATCTTTTTCAAAGACTGCCGCGTGCCCAAAGAAAACCTGCTGGGCGCGCCCGGCAAAGGTTTCGCCATGGCCATGGAACTGCTGGATTTCGCGCGCGTCGGCATTGCCGCCCAAGGACTGGGCATTGCCGAAAGGGCTCTTGAGGAATCCGTCAACTACCTCAACAACCGCGTGCAGTTCGGCAAGCCCATCGGCGCGCAGCAGGGCCTTTCCTGGTACGCGGCGGATATGAAGGTGCGCATAGAAGCCCTGCGCGGCCTGGTGTACAAGGCCGCCTGGCTTAAAAGCGCGGGTAAGCCGTTTTCTCTGGATGCGGCCGTCGCCAAGTATTACGGGGCGGAAACGGCCTGCTTCTGCGCCGATACGGCCATGCAGATTCACGGCGGTTACGGCTATATGAAAGACATGCCCATTGAGCGCCTGTTCCGCGACTCCCGGCTGCTCAAGATTTATGAAGGCACGTCGGAAATTCACAAACTGGTCATCGCGCGCGGCGTCATCGGCCTGAAATAATACCCCCGCTCCGGCGCGCAGGCGTCGGAGCGGGATCATTTGTCCATGCAAGGAGGAAATTATGCGGGGCAAAACCTATGATGAGATCGCCGTGGGCGACAAAGC
>JAITDR010000062.1 GCA_031282465.1 Desulfovibrio sp. | reverse complement strand
GTCGAACCTTTGCCCGGTTCGGATTCAATCCAGATACGCCCCCCCATCATTTCCACGATGCGTCTGGAGATGGCCAGACCGAGTCCGGTGCCGCCGAACTTGCGCGAGGTGGAGCTTTCCGCCTGTTGAAAGGACGAGAAGAGCCGCGCCTGCTGTTCTTCGCTGATGCCTATGCCTGTATCCGCGACGGCAAATTCGACGGTACAGATGTTCCCTTCTTCGTGTTCCAGAGAGGCAGACAGGCGAATGGAGCCGTTTTCCGGCGTGAATTTCACGGCATTGGAGAGCAGGTTGGTCAGCACCTGCGCCAGGCGCTGGTCATCACCGATAACGGTGCCGGGGATGCCGCGTCCAAGTATGATGTTGAAATTCTGCTGTTTTTCTTCAATGCGAAAGTTGACGACATCGACCACCTTGCGGAGCATTCTCTCGAAATTGAAGGGAGCAGGGGAAAGCTCCAGCTTGTTGGCCTCAATCTTCGACATATCCAGAACGTCGTTGATGATCCCGAGCAGGTGCGTGGAAGCTTCTTCTATTTTTTCAAACGCGTAATCCTTGCGTGCCGTGTCCGCCGTGCCGAGGCCTATGGCGGTCATGCCGATGATGGCGTTCATGGGCGTGCGGATTTCATGGCTCATGTTGGAGAGGAATTCGCTTTTGGCCCGCGTGCCGGCGAGGGCTTCCTCCCGCGCCTTGATGAGTTTGTGATCCATTTCGTTGCGCAGCCAGGCATTGACAATGATCAATCCGGCCGATTGCAGGATGAGGATGTCGTCACGGGAAAAACTCCGTTTTTTCCGGCTGTCCTCGTAGGTAATAAAACCCCATAATTCCCCGCGAATACTGATGGGCAGAGCCAGTACGGAGCGGATACCGTGCCGGGCGAAGCGTTCCCGCTCTTCCGCCGGCAGTTCGTCGACGGGCCCGATGATGAATTGCCCGTCTTCGAATTTTCGCTGCCGGCCCGGCAGGGCGTCGTCGTAGGCGGCTTCGACTCTGCATGCGCGGCCGCTCTGCGGATCTCCGGCTTCTTCCCATGCAAACAGACAGCGGTAATGCAGCCTGCCGTCCCGGACAAAATTTTCCCAGATGCGCAGGCGGTCTATATCCGCACAGTGCGCAATGATTTCCATGCAGGACCACATATCGTCGTCAAAGCAGGTTTCGTCGGACTGCAGAAGCACCTCGGCTATCCGGTTGACCGCGCCCGTCAGGACGGCGTGGCGGTCGCTCTCCGTTGCCGTCTCGTTGCGCGCTACGGCATTGGCCAGCAAAAGACCGGCGGACAGCAGGATATCCACTTCATCAGGGGGAAATTCGCGCTCTCTGCAGAGGTCGTCAAAGGAAACAAAACCCCAGAAACTGTTCTGCAGAAAAACGGGGATAACCAGGATTGAAGTGATGTCGTACGGCGCAAGCCGTTCACGCTCCACGGCAGAAAGAGAACGCACGGGGCCGTTGACGTTCCGCTTTGCGGCAAAACTTGCTTCCCAATGCGGAATGCTCTCGAGATAGGCGAAGCGCATTGTCTTTTCCATGTACTGCCGCCAGTCCGCGATACCGTCCTCCCAGGCGAAAACGCGGCGATAATAGAGCTTGCGGTCATCAAAATGATTTTTCCAGATGATTATGCGTTGAACGCCGACACCTGCGGCCATCATGCCCATGCTTTTCCACAAGGCGTCGCCGAACCCGGTCCTGTCCGCGCCCAGCAATATAAGGGCCGCGTTGTTCACCACGTTCAGCAGTTCCCCTTGCCTGACGAGTTGCGCAACGGGAACTTCTTCTGAGAAAACATAACGTCCGGTCGGCTGGTTCATCAGCACTCCCTTGCATCGGGCAGCGACGTTACCGGCAACGCAGGTTGCGGATTATTCAACAACAGGATTACCCGGAGTACATTTTTTCGTGCTCCGGGTAAGCGCAGGACGAGAGCCCGTCGCGCCGCCGGAGGCAGCGCGGTCGCGGCGAAAACCACGTTTTTCGCCGCGCGGACCCGAGCGGAAAGTATGAAATACTTTTTGCTCCCGATAATAAAGCAACATAGTGCCGTGTAACACGTTGTTTTTATGCCTCCGGCGGCCATGGCTCCGCCCTGGACCCGGCAGGGGGAATGATTCCCCCTGCACCCCTCAATAGGGGCTGATACGAAAATTTATACGTTACACGGTAATAGTCATAACAGCATCAAACGGGGTCAATCGTGAAGACTGCCGGAACGGGGCCGTTCAACGCGGCGCGGCTTCGGCCGTCTCGCGCGCAAAGCTTTGAACGCCGTCGGCGATGCCTTCACATTGCCGTGTAAGGTAGGCGTCCGACTTCAGATTCGCCGCATCGTCCTTGTTGGTGATGTAGCCGAACTCCACAAGAACGGCGGGCATACGAGCCCCGACCAGCACATAGAACGGGGCCGCGCGCACTCCGTTGTCGAAGGTGGGCAGTCCGTTCCTGCGCAGGCTGTTCAGTATACCCCGGTGTACTGTTTCGGCCAGACGGCGCGATTCCTTGACTTTGGAACCGAGCATGAGATCGGTGAGAATGAATTGGAGGTCACTGATTTTGCTCACCGGAACTCCGTTTTCGCGAGCGGCCACAGTGGCCGCGTCGCCCGTCTTGGCCTCGCTCAAATAATATGTTTCAAACCCGCGCACGGACGGCTTGGGGTTGGCGTTGACGTGCAGGGAGATGAAAAGGTCGGCTTTTTTCGCGTTGGCTATGTCCGGCCGTTGCTGAAGAGTAAGATACCCGTTTCCGGAACGGGTGTAAAGAACGGTGAAACCGCGCCGGCGCAGAATCGCGCCCAGGCGTTTGGCCGCGTTCAGCGTAAAGTGTTTCTCTACAATGCCCGCCGCCTCGGCGCCGGGGTCTTTGCCCCCGTGCCCGGCGTCGAGCATGATGACCTTGACTTCCAGACCGAGTTGGGCAAGCAGTTCGTCCTGCTTGTCGTCGCCCTTGCCGCCGCTCTTGCCGGCGTTTTTACCGGTCGGAACGGCCTGTCCGGCGGCGGCCTGCTGCGGAGTCGACGCGCCGGTTTTTTTCGCCGCCGGCGTGGTCCCGGTCTGCGCCTTCTTTGCTGCCTGCGCGCTTGTTTTTTTCGTCGCCGAGGTTATCCCGGTCTGCGCCTTCTTTGCTGCCGGCGCACTTGTTTTTTTCGTCGCCGACGCCGCCGCGGCCCGACAGTCGCCCGCTCCGGAAAAGCTCAGAACCGGCAGGAGCAGGCAACAAACCAGTACCGTGCAGCGTATAAATTTTCGCATCAGCCCCAATGAGGTGGTCCGGGGGAAATCATTTCCCCCGGCCCGTGGAAAAGCGGCGCGCGGCTTCCTTCGGAACCGACTAGAAAGTCTGGCCCATGGAAAACTCGAAACGTCCACTGCTTTTGTGCCCGTTGCGGTCTTCGTCAAAGGGGATGCCGTAGGAGAAACGCAGGTCGCCCATGGGTGAGCGCCAGCGCATTTCCAGTCCGGCGGATTTCAGAATCTCCTTGTCCCACTTATAGGAACGGTCCGCATCCACGTTGAAGCCCATATCGTAGAAGGGCACCAGGTACAGCCCCGCCTCGTTGCTCAGGGTATAGATATACTCCAGGTTCATAAAGGCCATGCGCGTGCCGCCGATGCGGTCGTCCGTCCTCGGGTCTCTGGGCACGATATCTTCGCTGTCGTAACCGCGCACGGTATTCATGCCGCCCATCCAGAAACGCTCGAAGACCGGCACCTCGCCCTTGCCGTTCTCCAGTATGGCCATGCCCTTGATGCGCCCGTGCAGCACATGGTCCTTCCAAAGCTCGTAGTATGTCTGGTGTTCGGCGGACACAGTGATGAAGGAGTCGTCGCCGCCCAGCAGACCGCCGCCGTATTCCACACCCAGGATGTCTATGTTGCCGGACGTCGGGTTTTCCCGGTTTGTGGAGTCGCGCACGAGGCGGAGCAGCCCCACGCTGGTGTAGCGGACGCCGTCGGCATAGTCGCGAATCAGTCTGGCCGCATTGTCGTTGGTGTCGTATATTTCATACTGGTCCAGGCGGTAGCCCCAGCCTATGGAAGTGTATTCGCCCAGGGGATAGGCGAAGCGCAGCACGCCGCCCGTCGTCCTTTTGGTGAAGTCTATGTAGTCGTCGCGCCAATGGTAGACATCCATGCCCACGCTCAGGTCCGTGTCGTTCCAGCGCGGGTTGCCCATGCTCAGGGTATAGGCGTTGCGCCGCGCGGAAAAAGCCGCCTGGAGCGAGATATTGTAACCCTTGCCCCAGAGGTTGCGTTCCATGATGGTGGCGGCCACGCCGACCTTGGAGAACGTCGAATACCCGACGCCGGCCATGAGCGCTCCGGTGGGTTTTTCTTTGACCTTGACCTTGAGATCCACCTCGTCCTCTTGTCCCGTGGGCGAGAGTTCGACTTCGGCCACTTCGAAGTAGCCGAGCTTGTTCAGGCGTTCCGTGCTGCGGCG
>JAITDR010000061.1 GCA_031282465.1 Desulfovibrio sp. | reverse complement strand
TTCGGATCAACGGCAAGGCTGCCCTGGCCTGTACAACAATCGCGGAAACGCCGCTATTGCTGCTTGAGCCGCTCCGCAAAAAAGATGTCGTCAGGGATTTGGTGACAGCGCCGTAGAGAAACCTGTCCGGCTGCAAGAAGCCGAGCTGAGAACCGGATTGCTTTTCGAAATTTCCGAACAGCCGAGCCTTTGCCTGTGAGCGTATCTTCCGTCGCATTCCCCGCCCCTTGTCTCTGTTCACGATGACGTTGCGGACACGCCGGGCGGCGACGAGAAAATCTTTTCCTGCAGTACCTCTAATTTTGGGCCTTTCGGCTTTTCATGCCGGCCCCTTGCCTGGAACCGGCGACTCTGGTATGAGCAGTCAGCTTCCCGCTGACAAGGAAAAGTCTTGTTTCAACCCGCAGCCGGCGTCGACCGCCGGCTGATACCGGTCCTGCGATATGGAAGCTGAGCCGGCTTGCCCCTCCCTGAAGGAAGAGGTTGCCCGGTTTTGCGGGTGCCCAGGCGAGAATTTCCCTGAAGGGAGAGGATTCAGACCATAAAAGGAATTTCTGATGAGTCCAGATGAACCGTCCTGTTCCGTCGCGCCGGAAGATGCTCCCGCAGCGTCGGAACCCGCGCCCGCCCCGGAACGCGCCCCGGAGAATTCGCCTGCCGGTTGTCCGGCCGCGACTTCCGTTGCCTCGGAAAGCCCGGAAGACACTCCTTCTGAACACGCTCCGGAGCATTCGCCTGATGCCTGCCCCGTAACCGCTCTCGTTGCTTGTACAGGCGGGGAAGACGCCGCCTGGGAAAGCCGCGAAGACGCCGCCCCGGAAAGTGCCCCGGCAGATTCCCCTGACGCCTGTCCTGCAGCGACTGAAAGCCCGGAAGACGCTGAGCCGTCCTTTGCTGAATTGCTGGCCCTCCAGGAGGACAGTGAGGACTCACGCAGCCGCCTTGAACCGGGTCGCCGCGTCAGCGTGCGCGTGGTGGCCGTGACGGCGGACACCATTTTCGTCAGTACAGGCTCCAAGGTCGACGGCATCGTGGACCGCGAAGAAATGGAAATCGACGGCGAACTGCACTGCCAGGTCGGCGATATACTTGATCTCTATGTGGTTACCGTCAGTCCTCAGGAAGTGAAACTTTCCCGCATCCTGCGCGGCGCGGGCAGTTTGAGCGCCCTTGAGGATGCGCGCGAAGCCGGGCTCCCCGTGGAAGGCAAAGTCATAGGGCCGGTCAAAGGGGGCTACGCCGTTGACGTGATGAAGCGGCGCGCCTTCTGTCCTTTGAGTCAGATGGATTTGCGCCCGACCGGCGACCCCGGAACGCATACGGGCAAACTCTACGCCTTTCTTATAACGCGGCTTGAAAAAGGCGGGCGCAACATAGTGCTTTCCCGCCGCGCCCTGATGGAGCGGGAACAGGCGGAAGCGCTGGAATCTCTGCTGGCGGAGATGCACGAAGGCGACGTGCGCGAAGGCGTCGTTACCCGCCTTGCCCCCTTCGGCGCCTTTTTGGAACTCGCCCCCGGCTTCGAAGGCATGGTCCATCTCTCCGAACTGTCGTGGTCCCGTATCGGCCGGGCCGATGAGGCCGTCGACGTCGGTGACCGCGTGCGCGTCAAGGTACTCGGCATCAAAGAGGCGGGGAAAGGTCCGCGTATTGCCCTCTCCCTGCGCCAAGCGACCGGCGACCCCTGGCAGGACGCAGGCGAGCGGCTTGTGCCCGGTTCCGTCGTCGACGGCAAGGTGACCCGCACGGCACCTTTCGGCGCGTTTGTGGAAGTGGCGCCCGGCCTGGAAGGGCTGGTGCACCTCTCGGAGCTCTCCTACGAAAAACGGGTTGCCAAGCCGGAAGAGATTGTAACGGCGGGCGACAGGGTGTCGGTGAAAATCAAGGAGGTTGATGCGGAAAAACGTCGCATTTCCCTCAGTCTGCGCGATGCGGCCGGCGACCCTTGGGCGACCGTGCGCGAAATCCTGCCCATGGACGCCGACCTGACGGGCACGGTGGAAAAACGCGCCCCCTTCGGATTTTTTGTGACCTTGTCGCCGGGAATTACCGGCCTGCTCCCCAATGCGGCCGTTCACTCCTCCACGATGCGCAAAAGTTTGGAACGCTTGGCTCCCGGCGATGCCGTCAAAGTGCGCGCCATGGAAATCGACGTGGAGAAACGCCGCATTTCCCTCGTACCGGCCGGGGATGCCGACGAGACAATCCCGAACAAGGACTGGAAAAAGCATGCGCCCAAAACCCCGCCCGCTCCGGCGACAGGTACTCTGGGCCTTGCTTTGCAGGCGGCCCTGAGAAAGAAAAAAACGTAGTTTCGGCGGGGTCTCGTCCGTACAGCCGTTCGCCTTGCATCGTCGCCGTGCTTTTTGTGGGTTTTCCACAGGGATAGTTCGCCGGACGGCTTGCGCGGCGCTGCGGTCCTGCAATGAGTGTTTCCGCAGGCTGAGTTCGCCGGTATGATGTTCCGGCAAGCGCCGGTCGGATGTATTCACGATTGCAACGTCCGGGAGCGGCATGAGCGAATACAGGACTGAAGTCGAACTTTTCCGGCCGCCGGCAGGGGAATCGCGCCAAGTCGCCATACGGCCGGGGCAGGCCTATGTGCTCGACTTTGAGCCGTATACGGCGGACTTCACGCTGGACGGGGCAGATTTGTATCTCAATTTCGACAACGGCGCCGTCCTCTCCCTGAAAGATTTTATGACCGCCGCAAGCTCTGGAGACTTCACACTCCGGCTTCCGGACGGGGTACAGATATCAGGCAAGGACACTGCGGAGTCGCTGACCCTGCCCGTGCAGAGCTTTCATACCGAGGAGCCGTCGATCCTCCCGCCTGCGGATGCCGTACATCCCGGGGAACAGCAGGCCCTGCCCGCGGAAACCCTGCATACCGCCGATTTGTTTGCGTCCCTGCAACCGGGGCCGGCGCTCTTTGCCGAAGCGCAGGCGGTGCCTCGGACAAGGGAGGAGGAATCTGCGGGCAAGGAGGCGGAACAGGCAACGCCGGTAGCGGACGTATTCCAGACAGCCTGTGCGCCTGCGCTTGATTACGGCGGACTCCGGCCCTGGTTTCTCATCTTTCCGGACATACCGTAAAAAGCGCATGCCGAGGGCGCGCCGGGCAAGAATCCGGCGTGTACGCGCCGATGCCGTCAACGCAGGGCGACCAGACGCGGCAGCAGGGCGCGCAGCAGGGTGGTCAGGTCCGCGCCGACAGTTTCCGCAACGGCGATGATATCTTCAACGGCGACGGGGACCATGCAGTCGGGCAGATTGCGGTTGGTCAGGCAGGAAAAACCCAGCACCCGCAAACCCGCATGCACGGCGGCAATGACTTCAATCACCGTGGACATGCCTATCGCGTCACCGCCCATCATACGGTAACAACGCGTTTCCGCCCTTGTTTCCAACTGCGGCCCGGCAACGCCGACATACACGCCCTTCTCAAGGCGCAACGCCGAGCGCAGGGCCGTGTCCTCGGCCAGACGGATGTATTCCGGATCATAGGCACGGCTCATGTCGGGAAAACGCGGGCCGCCGTCGTCGGGTCCGGTCAGCGGGCTCGCTCCCGTGCAGTTGATGTGGTCGTCTATGAGCATCAGTGTCCCGCTCTCGAACAGGGGATTCAACGCGCCCGCCGCATTGGCGGCAATCAGGCTCCCGGCTCCGCACAACGCGGTGACGCGCACGCCCGCCGCGACCTCGGCGGGACTGCGCCCTTCATACAGATGACAACGCCCCTGCTGCACCAGAACAGGCACGCCGGACATACGGCCCGCCACAAAACACCCCTGATGTGAAGGCGCGCCGGAAACAGGAAAATCCGGCAATTCGTCGTAGGGAATATACAGACGGTCGTCGACAGCCTCAACGACGCCGCCGAGTCCCGTTCCCAAAATCAGGCCGACTTCGGGCTTGAAACCGCCGGGCAGCTTGCTTTGCAGGACGCGGGCGCAGTTCTGGACTTTTTCGGCGTTTTGCATAATTGTCTATCCCTTCCGGCGCCGTCCGCCGGACAATGTCAACACGGATTTTCCATTGAGCGGCAAAGAGCACAAAATTCTCATAGCCAACAGGGGCGAAATAGCCGTCCGCATCATCCGGGCCTGCCGGAAACTCGGCCTGGACTTCGTCTGCGTGTATACGGCCCCGGATGCCGAATCCGGCCACGCGCGCGCTGCCGCCGAAGCCGGGCCGGAAAAGCGCCTGTACCGCGTGTCCTCCTACCACGACGCCAACGAACTGCTGGCCGTTGCGGACGCCGCCGGAGCGACCGCCGTACACCCCGGCTACGGCTTTTTCGCCGAAGATTACCGCTTTGCCCGCCGCGTCAAGCAACGCGGACGCAGTCTGGACTTCATCGGTCCTTCGTGGGAAGTCATCCGCGCCCTGGGCGACAAAATCAACACCAAACGCCTGGCACGCAGCCTGGGCGTGCCCACCGTCCCAGGCTCGGACAAACCCATTTACGACGAGATGGAAGCCGAAAAATTCGCGCGCACCATCTACGAATTTCAACTGCAACAGGGCATAGAGCATCCCGTGGTGCTGGTCAAGGCCTCAGCCGGAGGCGGAGGCATGGGCATAGAAGAGGTGGACGACATGGACCTCTTCCGCTCCGTGTTCCGCCGCATCCGCAACTACGCCTCAAGGCAGTTCAAGGACGAAGGCGTGCTGATCGAGCAGCGCATCCGCGACTTCAACCACCTGGAAGTGCAGATACTGGCCGAACGCGGGGCAGGGCAAATCGTGCACTTCGGCACCCGCAACTGCTCCATCCAGAGTACGGGACTGCAGAAACGCCTTGAGGTAGCCCCCGGCTTCGACCCTTCCGCCGTGCGCTACCGCTTCGACGCCGCGAAACTCCTGGCGGAGATTACCGAACACTCCCTGGCCCTGGCCCGCGAGGTCCGCTACGACAACATCGGTACCTGGGAATGGATAGTCTCCCGCGACGGAACCCCCTTTCTCATGGAAGTGAACACGCGCATTCAGGTGGAAAACGGCGTGTCCGCCGCCGTAAGCAGCATCCGGGGGAAAGACGGCACGGACCTGATCGCCGAACAAATCCGCACCGCCCTCGGCGAACCGCTCGGCTACACGCAGGACGACATACGCTTTGACGGCGTCGGCATCGAATACCGCATCATCGCCGAGGACCCGGACAGAAATTTTACCCCCTGGGTCGGACGCATCGAACGCTTCAGCGTCCCGGAACGCGACCGGCTCTCCGTGCATACCCACGTGCCCTATAACCGGCCCTACGATATTCCCACGGAATTCGACCCCAACCTGGCTCTGGCCATCATCCGGGGCGCGACACTCGAAGAAGCCGCCGCGCGCGGCCGCGAATTCCTGGATGCCCTGGTGCTGGAAGGCAAAAGTCCCTCCGGGGACCCCCTCGTGTCCAATGTTGCGTTTTTGCGCCGCATGACCGAACATATACTGATGTTTTAATACCTATCCCGGATTACAATCATCATACATGCCCTAAGGGCGCAAGGTCCCGGAACAAGGGATGGAAACGGAAAAACAGCTTCAGCGCCTCAACGAGCGCCTGACGTACATGCGCGAAATCTTCGCGGACAAGGACAACGAGCATATCCGCCGGCTCGAAGCCGCGACCGCGGACTACGCGTCGCGCGCTCCCGATCTCGGCGCGCGCGAACGGCGCGACGCGCTCCTCTCTCTGGAGGAAGATTTCGCTTCCGTGGAACAAGCCCTGGATGCCTCTCTGACCCCCATGGACAAGGTGCGCATCGTGCGCCACCCCCAACGTTTCTGCCTGCGCGATATTCTGGAAAACGTCTACGACGGCTACACGGAAATCGGCAGCATGGACGAACATTCCATAGACCCCGCCATGGTCATCGCCCGCGGCTACATCACCCGCCGGCACGGAAAACGGGTCACCAACCAGTCGGTGATGATCGTCGGGCACGAAAAAGGACACGGCGAGGAATTCCGCAACGGCGGCTCGGCCAAACCCTGGGGCAACGCCAAGGCGCTGCACTACATGAAGGTCGCGGAAACGGAAAACATCCCCGTGCATGCCTACGTTTTCACCCCCGGCTCCTATCCCATAGAAGATACGCCCGGCGCGGCGCAGCAGATAGCCGCCAACATATACGGTATGGCCTCCCTGCGCGTCCCCCTGATTGCCGTGATTTCCGAAGGCGGGTCCGGCGGAGCCGAAGCGGTGGCCCTGGCCGACCGCCGGCTCATGTTTTCCCACGGGTACTATTCCGTGATTTCCCCCGAAGGAGCGGCGGCCATTGAAGGCAAGCCCGATCCCGGCGGGCGGGTGTCACCCGCCCTGGTGGAACAATGCGCCGGGCGCATGAAAATAACCGCCGAAGACAACCTGCGCATGGGCTATGTGGACCAGATCATCCGGGAACCGGACCTCGGCGCGCGGCCCTATCATTACGATTTTTTCCGGAGCCTGCGCCAGGAACTGCTCCGCGTGACCGACGAGGTGTCCATCAGCGTCCGCGGCCTGCCCCTGTTCCGCGCCCTGCGCCTGCGCAGCAGGCGCAAACGCGCCGCGCGGGGCCTTGATTTTGAAACATCCTACGTGCGCTGGAACCTGCCCCCCTCGGCCCAGGTTCTCCTGGTGAACAGGCGGCACCGCAAATTCCGCGACCTGTCCCTGCACGCCGTCCGCGACCTCACCCCGCTCTCACGGCGTATCGGCGACATTCGCCGCGAAGTCGGCTGGATCGTCTATTCCCGCTTCAGGCACGACATGCTGCAAAAGCGCCGCCAGAAAGTTTCGGAATATGTAGAAGAAGTCAAATCCGAGTGGACCCTCTTCTTTGAACGCGCCCTGGCCCCCCTGCACAAGCTCGTCGCCCTGTTCGGCCGCGCCTCCGAACGTCTGAGTGTGGAAACCGTCCGTGAACTTACCGAACTTTCCGAATGGAACGACAATCAGGAGCAGCGCGGTCGCCGTTGGGCCTATGCCGGAGCGGGAGCCGGGGAAGACAGGGCTGTTTCCTGCCCCAACTCCGGCATCCACGGCTGCCTTGACCAGTGGGCGCCCGACCTGTACGGGGAGTTTGCCGGGGTCTGCCCCAACTGCGGGCACCATTTCCCCATGGAATATCAGTGGTACCTGCACAACGTGTTCGATGAAGGCTCCATCGTCGAGTTCGCTGAGGATGTGGAGGCAGGCAACCCTCTGGACATGGAGGGCTTCTCGGCCAAGCTTGCGGCAAGCAGGCAAAAGACGGGGCGAAAAAGCGCCTGCATGGTCTTTGAAGCCCGCATCAAAGACGTGCGCCTGATAACGGCCATGCTCACTGCGGATTTTCGCGGCGGCACCGTGGGCGCGGCCGAAGGGGAGAAATTCATCAGGGCTGCGGAACGGGCCGAGCGTATGCGCTTTCCCTTTTTCGCCTATGTACACGGCACGGCGGGCATACGCATCCAGGAAGGAACCAACGGACTCATTCAGATGCCGCGCTGCACCATGGCCGTGCGCCGCTATATAGACGCCGGCGGGCTGTATATCGTCTGTTACGACACCAAATCCTATGCCGGGCCGGTCGCAAGCTTTCTGGGTTGTTCCCCCTACCAGTTCGGTATACGCTCGGCCGACGTGGGGTTCGCGGGCCCCGCCGTCATCGTCGAAACCACGGGACTGCCCGTACCGCCGCACTATCACAACGTGTACAAGGCCTTGGCCCGCGGGCATATCCAGGGTATCTGGGACCGGCGCGAATTGCGCTTCAACCTGAGCCGCGCCCTGCTGACCATGGGCGGCCGCAACCTGTACTATCGCTGACTTGGGGATCCATGCTCGACATAAGCGCACTGCTTGAAGAAATCAAGGCTTCGCCGTATGAAGAAATAGCCGTGCGCGCACCGCACTCGGGATCGGCGACCTTTCCCGAGGGGCTCGCGCCCGGCGCGCCCGTGAACGGCCCCGCCGGCGACTTTCGCGAACGGCCCGGCACCCTGCTGGCCTGCATTGAACGGGAACGCAACCCGCGCGACGTGACCTGCCCGGAACGGGGTGAGGTCGTCGCCGTACACAGGGAACTGCACGGCAATTTTGTCGAAGCCGGCACGGAACTGGTGCGCTTCCGCCATTATCTTACGCGCGTCGAAGTGGAGGAACGCATCCTGAAGAAAGCGCTGCATCTCTTCCTTGCGCCCGAGCGCGCCAGGTATTACTTTATTCCGGCGCAGGATATCAAGATTAAGACAGCGGGCCCGAGAAGCGTGTCCGTGCGCGACGGCGAGGAACTTTTCATCATGTCGCGGATGAAGCGCGAAACGCCCCTGCGCTACAGCGGACCGGAGGGCGTGCTGTATGCCGTGTACTTCAGCCACGCCGCGGACGTGGACGCCGGCAATCCCCTGATAGG
>JAITDR010000205.1 GCA_031282465.1 Desulfovibrio sp. | reverse complement strand
CGGCATCAGTCGGCAAGCAGATAGCTTGTGACGCTTTTGACATGCCCGACGCGCTTCACCTCCCGCACCAAGCTGTCGATATCGGCCTGCGCGGGGGCAAGGCCCGCCAACACCACATGCCCGCCCCGCACGTCGACGGCAACACGGCCGCCCGCCACTTTACCCGCGAAAAGCGGCAACTCCTCTATCGCCGCCGCAATGCCCGCATCCTCGCCGGCATTGCCGGAGTTGGTGGGAAACCAGTGCGGCGTCACCTCCTTCACTCCCGGTATCTGCCGGGCCGCTTCCATTGCCCGACTGCGGAATTCCTTGTCCGCCTCGCCGATCAGAAAGACACGGCCGTTGAAGCAGTATACGCCGACTCCGTTGGCCGCGGACGGGTCCATGCCCAGCAGCGCGCTGGATAATTCGGTCTTGATATCGGCGTCGTCGTAGCGGCTTGCTTCTCTGGGGATGTTGCGGGGCGAGGGCTGCATGACGGAGCAGGCGCAAAACAGCAGCAACGCCGTCATTACCGTTGCCGGGGCCGAAATGCCGGTCAGGACGGCGCGCCTGCGCATACGCCGGCCTCGCAGAACGGAAAAAACATTTTCATCAATGGGCAAAATATTCCCTCAGCAGGTAAAAAGTTCCACTTCCCGCCGCGCCCTGACCCGCGCGGCGGCATCCAGCGCCGGAACAGCCTCGATAGTGTCCGGCGCGCAGGAGAAGGCGTCGCATGCGTCCGTCCTGCCTGCGCCGTACGCATCCAGGCAGTGTTCCACAATGCGGGGAATGGCGCCGAAGGGGATGCCTCCGGCCAGAAAAGCGTCCACGGCCACTTCATTGGCGGCATTCAAGACCACCGGATATCCTCCGTCTTTTTCCCCGGCGCTGCGGGCGAGATCAAGGCAGGGAAAGGCAAGACGGTCCGGAGGGGAAAAATGCAGGGAACCCAGTGCGACCAAATCCAGCGCGGGCGCGCCGCTGTTCAGGCGCTCCGGAAAACCCAGGCAGTACGAAATGGGGATGCGCATGTCCGGTACGCCGAGCTGGGCGAGCAGCGAACCGTCCGTAAATTCCGCCAGGGAATGCACCACCGATTCCCTGTGCACAACCACCTCCAGATCCGCCATGGGCAGGCCGAACAGATGATGGGCCTCAATGAGTTCGAGCCCCTTGTTCATGAGCGTGGCCGAGTCTATGCTGACCTTGGCGCCCATGTTCCAGGTGGGATGTTTGAGGGCCTGGTCGGGGCGGGCCTTGTCCGTCTCTTCTTTCGGCCGGCCGAAAAAAGGACCGCCCGAGGCCGTGAGGATCAGGCGGCGCAGATATCCGCGCCCTTCAGTCGGAAACGCGCGCCCGTCGCTGCCGGCCAGACACTGAAAAACGGCGTTGTGCTCCGAGTCCACCGGCAAAACGGATGCGCCGCTGCGGGCGCAGGCTTCGCGTATGTGTCGCCCGGCCAGCACCAATGATTCCTTGTTGGCCAAGGCGATGATTTTGCCGGAGCAGGCGGCGGCGTACGTGCCGTGCAACCCTGCCGCGCCGGACTGCGCCGAAACGACCATATCCACTTCCGCCGAACGGGCCGCTTCGCCGCAGCCTTCACTCCCGACCAGCACAGTCGGGCGTACGCCGCGGGGCAGCAGGCGGCGCAGGCGTTCCGCGCTTTGTTCATCCTGCGCGCACAGCCGGGCAGGCTTGAATTCCGCTGCCTGGGCGGCGAGCAGTTCCATGTTCCTGCCGCCGGCCAACGCTGCGATGCGGAATCGTTGCGGCTGCAGGCGCACGACCTCCAGCACGGAACGTCCTATGGAGCCGGTGCTGCCGAGCACGGCAAGAACGCGCGGCCCCTTGCCGGCTTTGGGTCGCGGCAATCCCGATATATAGCGCATGATGTTCAGGACCCCTGCGCAAAGCGCGTTACGACGCGGATAAGCATGTATGTCGGCAACACGAACAGAAAGCTGTCAATGCGGTCGAGCATCCCGCCGTGCCCCGGCAGGAGACTGCCCGAATCCTTGCGGCCCAGGCCGCGCTTTACGGCGGATTCAAACAGGTCTCCCGCAACGGCCGCACAATGCAGAACGGCTCCCATGAGCGCCCAGGCCCAGAGCGGCAGATGCAGAAAACGCCATTGCAGGTGCTCGGATGCCGCGCCCATGAGCAGGCACACCGCCGTACACAGCACGAGCCCGCCGCCGAAGCCTTCCCAGGATTTCAGGGGACTGATGACGGGACAGAGCTTATGCCGGCCGAAAAGCGTGCCCGCGTAATAGCCTCCAGTATCCGAGGCCGCGGCGCAGAGAATCACCATGAACTGCTCAGCCGGCGCGAGATACAGCCCGAGTTGCAGGGTAAGGGGGATGTAGGCCGTGCCGAAAAACAGGGGGGCGTAGTCTGCTGCTGAGAGACTGTTCCGGCCCCGGATGCGGTCGTAAATCACTACAAGCCCCGCGGCCGGGGCGGCCAGGGCCGCCGCTGCAAGCGTGATCAGGGGATCGAGGCCCTGGGACAGGATAAGCGCCGCGCACAAGGCAATCCCTGCGACCTTCAGACCGGGGCGCGCCGGGCCGGTATGCATGGTCAGAAATTCCAGGAGCCCGATACAGGCGACGACCAGCACAAGCAGGCGCAACGGCAGGCCGCCGCAGGCCACAGCCCCGGCTGTAACGAGAGAAAACACCAAGGCCGTGCCGATGCGGGCGAGGTTGCCGCTTTTTTGCAGGACGGCGGCCGCGCGGGCAAGACAGGCGTTTTTTTTCAGGGAAGCGGCAAGGCGGGTAAAAAGCTTGTTCATCGGAAGTTCCTCCGTAAAGGCATCAGCCGGGGGGCGCCGGCGGCTGCGGATCGCCGCATCCCGATTGTCCCCCGGTGCCCCCGTAGCGCCGCGTTCTGCCGGCATAGTCCCGCAGGGCGTCATGCAGGTCGGCGGGCGAAAAATCCGGCCAGAGTATGTCGCAGAAATACAGTTCGCTGTAAGCCGCCTGGAAAAGCAGGAAATTGCTGAGACGTTTTTCGCCGCCGGTGCGGATGACCAGGTCCGGATCCGGCCGACCGGCCGTGTACAGCGAGCGGGCCAGCATATCCGGGTCCAGAGCGGAGACGGGGGCTCCGGACTGCATATACATGCGGCACGCTCTCGCTATGTCTTCACGTCCGGAGTAATTCAAGGCCAGGGTGAGCACCATGCGCTCGTTGTTCCGCGTGCGCAGGCAGGCGCGGTCCAGCGCCCTGCGCGCGTAAAGCGGCAGTTCCGCCGTCTCGCCGATGAGCAGAAGGCGGACGCCGCGCTTTTCCAAAACGGGCAGTTCCTTGTTGATGAAATCGGTCAGCAGCTTGAAAAGAAAACGCACCTCCCGCACCGGACGCGACCAGTTTTCCCTGGAAAAGGTATACAGCGTGAGTTCCGCTATACCTATGCCCAAGCATTCCTCAACCGCGGCGCGGGCCGCGGCCGTCCCCGCCCTGTGCCCTTCGCTGCGCGGCAGATTTCTGGCCTCGGCCCAGCGTCCGTTGCCGTCCATGATAATTGCCACATGCCCGGGAAGCTTGCCCGGGGGGTCCGCGGAGAGCGCAGCCCCGCCGGCGCCTTCCGGAATGCCTGAGTCGTTCACAAGCGCCTCGCCGCCGTTTATATACCGGGCAACGTAGCGTTTCACCGCATAACGGTCAAGACGCCTTTTGCGTTTCACGCCCGTCCGATTCGGGCCGGTTTTACCTGCGTTGCCCGTGAAGCGGCCGAGAAGGTTCCTGTTTTTGACCTTGCCTGATGCCGGCTGATTTCTGCTTGCATTTATCGGAAAAAGGAGCTACTGGAGAACACATGGAACTTATCGATCAACTAGAGCAACGAATCAGCGCCCTGCTGGACAAGCTCGACAGGCTCGTTGCCGAGAATGCCGTCCTCAAGGAGGAGCATGCCGAGGCAATCAAGGTTCTGAAGGCTGAAAACGACAGCCTGAAGAACAAACTGGCGGGTGAGCGTTCGCTGACCACCGAAGCGGTGGCGCGGATTGAATCCATAGTGGCGCGAATCAAGGATCGGGCAGGTCAAGAGTAAGGCCATGCACAGCCATACCCTCGAAGTGCTGGGTTTCGAGCTGTCCTTTAAGGCTGAAGCCGATTCCGGCCGGATAGGGAAAGCAAAGGACCTTTTGGACGAGAGGTATGAACGGCTTGCACGGCACGGCGGATCGCTCGGCAAGGAGAAGTTGTTGGCTTTTCTCGCCTTGTCCCTGGCAGATGACGTGTTGGTCTTGAGGCAGGAGAAAAACGAGGGAGAGAAGCGAATACGCGAACTTCTGGGCAAACTTGAAAAAGTCGTAGGATATGCAACGCGCTGACCGCGTTTTTTATTACAAGGACACCCTGGAGCGCACGTGACGGTTGCCGTCGCAGGCCTCACAAGCATCAGTAAGGGGTTTGAGCGACGATTCGGTGTGCAGGCCCGGGATACGCCGGGAAGCCTTAAGGATCGTCCGATTACCTCACCGTAGCGCCACAGGTTCTGCGGGAGGGTATCCGCACGGCTCCTCCGGGGTTACCGACTTTTTCCGTATTGTCGAGACCGGTATTCTCCTACTTCGGCCGCGCTTTCCCTGCCGGGAAAAGCGCTTTTTTTTGCCCGCCCCGCTTCTCCCGTGAGGTGAATATGGAAACGAGCCTCATTGCCTGCGTTGCCGTCGCAGCCGTCTGCGGCGCGGGCATAAGCCTGTTGCTGGTCCGAGCGGCCGGTGCGCGGCGCCTCAAGGGCGCCGACCTGCTTGCCCGGAGGATTATAGAAGAGGCGAGAAAGGAAGCCCAGGCGCACAAAAAAGAAATTATTCTTCAGGGCAAGGATGAAGTGCTGGAAGCCAAGCGGCTTATGGAAGCGGAATTGAAGGAGCGGGAACGCGAACTCAAGGCCAGGGACAAAAAATTGGAAGAACAGAGCGAAAAGCTTGAGGCCAAACTGGAAAACGCCCGTAAACGGGAGCAGGAATTTCTGCTGACGGAAAGAGAATTCACGCGCAAGAGCAAAGAATTGGAAGAATTGCGGGAGACATTGACGGCAAAGATAACCGAGCAGGAACAGCGCCTGCAGGAAGTGGCCGGGCTGACCATGGAAGAAGCCAGAGCCGGCCTTTTTGCGGATATAGAAGCCAAAAGCCGGCATGAAGCGGCTCGTATGATGCGCCTCATTGAAACCGAGTCCAGAGAGATTGCGGCCCGCAAGGCCAAGGAAATCCTGGCGACCGCCATTCAGCGCTACGCGGGCGACTATGTGGCCGAGCAGACGGTGACCGCCGTCACCCTGCCCAGCGAAGACATGAAAGGGCGCATCATCGGACGTGAGGGACGCAACATCCGCGCCCTGGAAGCGGCGACCGGCGTGGACCTGATTATAGACGACACGCCGGAGACGGTCATTCTTTCGGCCTACAGTCCTCTGCGCCGGCAGGTGGCCAAGATGGCGCTGGAACACCTGATTCAGGACGGGCGCATTCATCCCGCGCGCATAGAGGATATTGTGCGCAAGGTTGAGCAGGAGCTTGAGGTGCATGTGCGCGAAGTGGGCGAACAAGCCACTTTCGACGCAGGCGTGCACGGCATGCATCCGGACATCGTGCGCCTGCTGGGCCAACTCAAATTCCGCACCAGTTTTTCCCAGAACGTGCTGCAGCATTCCCTGGAAGTGGCTTCTCTCTGCGGGGTCATGGCGGGCGAGCTGGATATGGACATCAAGCGGGCCAAGCGCGCAGGTCTGCTGCACGATATCGGCAAGGCGCTGGACCATGAAGTAGAAGGCTCCCACGCGGTCATCGGCGCCGACGTAGCCAAGCGCTACGGGGAAAACAAGGACATAGTCCACGCCATAGCGGCGCACCATGAGGACACGCCGCCGCAAAGCGCATTGGCCGTGCTCGTCCAGGCCGCGGATTGTCTGTCCGGTGCGCGCCCCGGTGCGCGCAAGGAACTGCTGGAAAACTACGTCAAGCGTCTTGAAGACCTGGAAAACATTGCGAATTCTTTCAGCGGCATTTCCAAGGCTTACGCCATACAGGCCGGCCGCGAAATACGCGTGATGGTCAATTCGGACGACGTGGACGACGACAACACCTTCCTGCTCTGCAAGGACATCGCGTCGAAAATTGAGTCCAACCTGACGTATCCTGGGCAGATCCGGGTCACCGTAATCCGCGAACACAGAGCCGTCGGGTACGCCAAGTAAGGATATTCTTCCCGACAAGCAGGGTCGGGACAAGCTCCCGTTTTTCGGAGCAGTTGCGGCCTCAAATAGTCGCTAAGCGGCAGGCAAAGCCCGCCTGTTCCTGTTTCGCGGCAAAGCTTCGCTCCACAAATCCCAGCGGTGCAGTTCGCGCGTTTCATCCGTGAACCGCTCCAGTCCGCATTATTTTTCAGTCACTATCGAATTCCCTGCCGCCGACGCGCAAACGTGCCGTCCGGACGGCCTGTCTTGCCGCGCTCCTTCCCCACCTTCTCCTCAAACGCAACCCCGCCGCCTCCCGGCGCCGACTCCGCGCATCCGGCCCGACACAGGAAACCTTTCGCGCCGCAAGCGCGCAGACCTGCCGTACGCCGATACGCACCAATATTCACCAATAATCATACCGAATATTTTCCAAAAAATTTTTCTCTTTTTTTGAAAAAATATTGGTATAAAATTCTCCTTTACATTATAAATATCTTGGTCTAAGAAATCTTCCGGCGACCACAATTTTTGAACAAAATTCGTAAAAAATCATGTATTCCGCACGATTCCTGTATTCACACACCCACGTACATATACACACATGTCGACATACAAATACGCGCGTTCGCACATGCATGGTCTCATGACCACGGCCGGGCCGAGGTTGAGGCGTTGTGCCGGGTCTGCGCCGACGCGCGCCTTGCAGGCAACCGTCCCTCTTTTTACGGGCTTGGTTCGGAGTTCGGAAGCGTGAAGTTCAGCCTGCTCGTCGTCACCACCGACCGCCTGCATCCGGCGGAACGCTTGTTCCGAAGCCTCACGGCGCAATCGTACCGAGATTTCGAGGTACTTTTCGTCCACGGCAAAGCATATTCCGCAGAAGCCCTCGCCCTTGTCCGAAAGTACGCCGAGGCGTTGAACGTGCGCGCCGTCCCTTCCTCTACCCCGGCGCTTTCCTGTGCGCGTAATCATGCTCTCTCCCTCCTGAACGGGGATTGCATCGCCTTCCCCGACGACGACTGCGTGTATTGTCCGGACACTCTGGCAAACATTTTTACGCTCTTCAAGGCGCACTCTGAAGTCGATGTCCTGCTGGCGGCCGGGCAAGATTTACGGGCAGATATTGAGGAAAAATCGAAGGTCAAGGGTCGGCCTGAGCAGGCGCGTGAGCGTACCTTTCCTCCGATGCAGGAAGACGATCCGCGCATGCAGCGCGAAACAAACGATGCGGGAAAATCGAGGGTCAAGGGTCGGCCTGAGCAGGCGCAAGGCCGAACATTGTACAGCAGAGAATCTATCTCGAACCGAGTGCAGGGCAGCGACCTTCGCGTCGTCAACCGTTTCTCCGCCTTCCGGCGCAGTGAAACTTTCCTGCAGTTTTACCGCCGGCGTTGCGTCGAAGCTGTGGGGCCTTTTGATGAAACCTTGGGGCCGGGAACGGGGCTGCCTTACGGGTGCGGCGAAGACACCGATTACGTTCTGCGTGCGCTCGCGGCCGGTTTCGGCGTATACCGCGCGCCGTCCGTCGTCGTGCTGCACCCGGCCGCGCTTGCCTGCGACCCGCCGCCGGCCCGCAAGGTGCGCGCCTATGCCGCGGGCCGCATGCGACTGTTGCGCAAACACGGCCTGCCGCCGTGGTTCGTGCTTGCGAACATTGTATGGCCGCTGCTCTGCGTTCCCGGTGAATGTCTGCGTGCATGCCGCACAGTCGTCCATTTCCGCTGGGGCATGTTTCGCGCCCGGTTGTCCTCCTGCCCCGGAGCAGCCGGATGAGAACCGCGTCGCCGTCCATCGGGCACATTGTCCGTAAGCTCCTCAATGAATATGTATCGGAGCGTGACCGGACGCTTATTGATTGCGTGTTCGCATCCGCTCCTACGCAGGAGAGTCTGGATGCCTGCCTGCACCTCTGCGACATTGAAGCGATGGGGGCGCATCTGTCGCTCATGCTCTCCTATCTGATGCATGACCACCCTGAACTGCGATTTTCGGAATATGTTGCCCCGCGCCTGCAAGGACTGATTCGTTTTTACCGCTTCGCCAATGTGGAAACCCTGTCGCGGTTTGCAAACGTCGGCAAGGCACTGAACGCGGCAAATATCCCTTTGCTGATTTTCAAAGGGGCGGCGATGAAGGCTTTGCGCCCGGATCTTGCCCGGCCTATGGGGGACGTGGATATTCTGGTGCGTCCCGAACATCTGGCCGCGACCGTGCGTATTTGTGAAAAGCTCGGCTTGCACGACGCCCGGACCGGGTCCGCCCATGCCGTGGACATGCACACGGCCGACGGCAAAAGCGCGGTAGACGTTCACAGCGCCGTCATTGAATCCGCAAAGGGTACAAGCGCGTTCCATCGGGATCTCTTCACCCGCGCCCGGTCTGCGACGGCTTTCGGTGTGGAGGTACTGCTGCCCGCGCACGAAGACCTGTACTTCCTTGCTGTTGCCAACCTGACGAAAAACCTGCGTGAAAAGACCAGCATTCACGGCCTGTTTTACGCGCTGTTCGACTGCCGTTTTCTGCCGGCGGACAAGCCCGGATTCGACTGGTCCCTTGTGCGCGACGATGCGAGGGAAGCAGGCGTGGAGTTTGAAGTCCGTCTCGGCGTGGACTTCATGAACACGCTTGTGCCCGGCATCGTGCCGGACGCGGACCGTCGCTTCCCCCTGACCGTGAAGATGGAAGATTACTGCAACCGGCTTATTTTCGACGACGAATATCTGCGGCAGCGCAGGGAAGCATGCCGGGCCATACGCGTGGTGGACCTGAAAAACTACCCGGCGCATTACGGGTCGATGATTGTGAAACTGCTGCTGCTCAAGAAATTGCGTTTCTTCCCCGCCTTTGTGCGCTGGTACTTGGAAACACGCGGCAAGAAGGTCTGTGATGCGCATTGACAATCCTTCGCGCGGCCGACTTGCCGCATACTTTCAGCGTCTGGACGAACGCGCGGCGGAGTCCGGCCGCCTTCAGTTCGTCAAGTATCTTGACCTGGGCACGCACATCGTCCGGCTGGTCAACTATTCCGCAGCGTTCACTCCGCATATTGAAAAACAACTGACCTATGTGTTGAGGGATGCCGCTCCTCGCGAACCCGATGCGACATTGGTTGTCTGGCAGGAAAAGGATATCGGCTCTCTGGCGGCTATGCTTGATGACTGCTGCAATCCCGGAAAAATTCCTTTAATGCGCGTCATAAAACTCGCAACTGGCAGCATACCTGATTGGGAATTGCAAAATCTACAATGTTTACAGGTTTTTGATGAACGGTATTCGCGGCACCATCCTCTCGTCAATATTGATATATGGAATAACATTGTCGGCGCGCATAATCCTGAAACAAATACTTATTACTACGCGCCGGAAAACTTGGAGCCTGAAGAGTTCATCAAGCAAGGACATATCTTCGTCCAGACGTTCAATAAAATCCTCAAAAGTCCTTCGACGGCTCTCGTCCACGGGGCGGCCGTAGGACTGGACGGCAAGGGGATACTGTTGTGCGCGCGCGGGCAGCGCGGCAAATCTACCTTGGCCGTGCGGGCCGTGCTGGACGGCTTCGATTACGTTTCCGACGACTACCTTGTGTTGGGCAGGGAGGATTCCGGCCTGTACGCTTGGCCGATTTACTCCATCATCACCCTGTCGCCCATGATGTACGGCGACCTGTACGAGACGCTGGACGCGAAATTCGTTTCCAACAACGCCCGCAAGGACAAATACGTTTTCAACATTGCCCGGTATCACGACAGGTTTGCGCAGCGTTATCCCATACATCTCTGTATGTTTACGCAGATAACAGCCGACGCGGAACCGCGCGTGGTCGCCTGCACGCAGGCCGCCAAGGGCAGAGCCGTCGTGCAGCTTGTGCATTCCACCATCAGCCAGATGGGGGACAGGCACGATATCGTGACCATACGAAAATTGATGCGCTTTGTGGAA
>JAITDR010000228.1 GCA_031282465.1 Desulfovibrio sp. | reverse complement strand
GCAGGCCGGAAGGCTGCCGCCGGTCGTCACCGCGAGCACCAGCAGGGCGACCAACGGGATGACCAGTCCTTTTGCGGACACCGCCGCGCCGAATACGCTTTGTCCGATGACCTGCGCCAAGCCGAGCCCGGCAACGTAGCCGACCACGCCGCCGACAAAGGCTGCGGTCAGCGTTTCCGCCAGAATGAGCAATACGATTTCCCCGTCGCCCGCGCCCAGAGCCTTGAGCAGGCCGATCTCCGTGCTGCGTTCCATGACGTTCGCCGTCACAAGCCCGGCGACGGCCAACGCGGAACAGGCAAGACTGAGCACGGTGAGCAACAGCATGAGCAGGCTGGTCTTTTGCAGGATGGTGCCCTCGGAAGCCGCTACCTGCAACACAGGCTTGGCGCGCGACTCCGTGAGGACTTCCTCGATTTGAAAGGCTATGGCGCTCGCGTAGGCCGTACAGTACCAAATTTCCCACTCGTGACGGGAAAGACCGTTGGGATTTTGCGCCGCCCGCCTGGCAAGGTCGTTTTCGGGTGTGGTCAGGGCGCTGACTTCAACGCGCCGGACCTTGCCTTCCAGTCCGGACAGGCGCTGTACGACGGCCAGGGGTGCAAGCAAGACTTCATCCTCTTTATCTCCGGAATGGAACAGTGAACGTACCGTCAATTCCGCCTCATGCTTTTCACCCATCCGGTCCTCAACAGCAATGCGGATACTGTCGCCGATACGGAGATTGTGCCGATCCGCAAGACGCTCACCGACCATGACCCCGCCGGCGTCGTCGTCGCGGAGCCACGGCCCCTGTATATCCCACCAGGATTTCAGATTGATTATGCCGACATCCACGGATTCACCTGTGGGAATGTCCAGATGCCGGGCAAACCATGTGCCCAGCAGCGTTACCCTGCCGATGCCTTGCGCTTCGGCCTGAACATCAAGATAGGGAGTGAAATCCACAATGTTGAAAGCCCAGAAGATGGTTTTCATTTTGGGCAGTTCGGCTTCCTGCAAAAACTTGTCGGCAACTCCCTCCCCTTCTCCGATCCCGTAAAGATCGCCCAGGAGGGCCGCGCCGCGCGGCTCAACCGTGATATTGGCCCCGTAAGTTCTGAGCGCCTGATTCACTTTGTCGCCCACGTCCAGCATGACGTTGAGCATGGCCGTGGCCAGGGAAATACCCAATGCCACGGTGCCGGCCGTCATCAGGAATTTACGTTTGCGGCGGGTAACAGCCCGGCCGATCATGCGCAGAAACACGACAGACTCCCTTAAGGTTACATAAAGCGAGGCGCTTCGGCCTCGAGGTCCTCGACGCTTATGAGCAGCAGACCGCCCTCGATCCGGAAGGGTAAAGGCACCGGATTGCAGCCTCCGGCAAAACCTATGGTGGATTTATTCATGACCACGTCGCACAACGTACAGACGACCTGCCCTTTGCGCTCATAATACCCGCCGCCCGCGCCGCATACGTCGCAAGCGTCAAGACCCACCCCGTAGGCACTTTCGCTTTTTTTGATTACGATATAGCGGATTTCCACTCCTTTCCGGGAAGTATAGACATAGCGGTGCAGGGCACCGTCGCTCACCTCGGAGAGCGGCAGGCGAATCAGTCCTTCGGTCGCCGGCGTTGCCGCCGGCGGCGAAAGCTCGACCTCTTTGCCGTCGAAATGCGTGCCCGCGGTCAACAGCAGCACACCGAGCAGCAACGAAGCAAGAACGGCCTTACTCCAACGCATGCGCCTGATCCGGCGGTATTTCGTCTTGCGCCTCTCGGCCGGATTGTTTCCCCCCGCGGGAACATCACCGGAACGCGCCAGAAGAAAGACCGCGGGCAGGGCGGCGACGGCCAGTCCGCAGAAAAAGAGCGGCCGGACCTTGTCGAGCAGAAAAATGATCAGGTCCAGGGCCGTATCGGAGCGGGGCAGAAGACCGCGTCCCAAAAGTATCTGCCCTGCTGTGATCAGTTGTCGGCAGACGGAAACGGCCACGGCTGCGGACAACACGGGAAACATGACACGCACGGGCACGGCGGCGCTTGCAGCGTACAGCGCCCGGCAGACAAACAGGCTCAGCAGCAGCCCGGCCAGGTAGCCCGCGACGATAAAGACGAATTCGCTGCTGACGACCTGTACGACGCCCACGGCAAAATGCGTGGGAAAGATAAAAATATCCGGCAGATAATAGGCACCCCAAGAAGCTGCGAGCACGAGGACGACACCGCGCAGCAGGGACGAGGCCGCCTTTTCGGCCGGGAAGGAACGGCTGCGGAAGAGGAGGAACAGCATCAGCAGTTCGGCGGGGATCATGGCGCCGAGAACGGCGAGATCATAGTATTCGCGTACTACGAAACCGGTACCCAGTTTGAGGGCCGCAAGCGTGCCCGCAATCAGCACGCCGAGCGCCGCGCCGCGCCCGAGCGGTCTGCGGAGTTCAAAAAGTTCGCGCCGGCGGGCAAAACCCGGCAGCATACCTGCCGGCACGGCAACCGGCAGCAGCGTTTCAGCAACAAGAATCAAAAAATGCAGCATTGGTCTCCTATCCGTGCGAGGATGTACCGGGCGACCTGCGCGGCGATACGGTCAATCAAAACAGCTTGGGCGGCCGGTTAATGCCGGCCGCCCAGACAGTGTACAGAAATGGAATGTCGTTTTCAATACATAGGCGCTGTTTTTTCTCGGCCTACCATTTCCGGGGAACCCACTTGAAGTCCCAACTGACGACCAGAGGTTCTTTCCAGAAACGGCCCGGCACACCTGTTTCCTTGTCCACGTGCAGCAGGTAGCCCTGTTTTTCGGGGTTGTCTATGATAAAGGTGACTTTATAGTCTCCGGCGCCGTCGAGCTTGACGTTGTTGCCGTAGTGCGGGCCGTCGCTGGCGCTCATGGGCATAAAGCTGCCTTCGATGACTTTGCCGCCTTTTTTCTCGATGCGGTATTTCACGGTCAGGTTGGGCACGAAATCGCCCGCGCCGTAGCCGAGGTTGTTGCCTTCGGCCGCGCTGATGTCGGCCTCCAGGT
>JAITDR010000175.1 GCA_031282465.1 Desulfovibrio sp. | reverse complement strand
CTGCTGGCGACCGAAGCGGAAGAAGAACTTACGCGCATCTGTCTGCGGGAAAACGTCGGCTTCATTGCCATGAAAGCCCTCGCCGGAGGGTTGATCGGCAATATTCCCGCGGCGTTCGCCTATCTGCATTCTTTCAGCAACGTCGTGCCCATCTGGGGCTTACAGGCTGAAGCGGAACTGGCGCAGTTCCTCGGCCTTGCCGCCGTCCCGCCTGCCATGGACGAGGCAATGCGCCGAGCCGTTCAGGCCGAACGTGACGCCCTCGGCGGACGCTTCTGTCGCGGGTGCGGTTACTGTCTGCCCTGTCCGCAGGACATTTACCTGCCTTTTATCGCCCGCATGGACCGTTTGCTGCGCCGCAGCCCGTGGCGTCAATACGCAGAGGCGGACTGGGTTGAAAAAATGCGCGCGGCCAAAAGCTGTATCCACTGCGGCGATTGCGCCTCCCGCTGCCCCTACGGCCTGAAAACGGACGAATTGGTGGCCGCCAATGTGGCGGATTACGAAAATTTTATGCGGGAACAGGGGTTGCCGAATCTGCTTTGACGCACACCCTCCTGCCCCGAAAAGGACGGAACGGCCGCCGCAGGAGTGACGTACCGGAGTGAAATATAAAGGTAAAATCTTTACAATCAAGCAGATGAGTTCCAACTATTTCAATATATTAACTATCTTCATCAAACAGCCCGGAAGAGGTGCTTTTTACGATTGACTGCGGCGCGCTTTCGGGGTATAGATAAAAATTCTTCCATACTTTGGATCTGCGCATGGACGTGTCTGAAATCATAGCCGTTATTGAACAGTATGCTCCGCCTGCGGCGGCGGCGTCATGGGACGTGTCGGGGGTGCAGACGGCGTCGTTCACGGAGCGGGTCAATCTGGCGGCGGTCGCGCTCGAACCGAGCGCGGAAACAGTCGGCGCCGCCGCCGAAGCCGGCGCTGGCTTCATACTCACTCATCACCCCTTGTCCATGCAGCCGCGTTTTCCCAACCGCCGCGATTCATACCTCACCGTTCTTTCCCTGCTGCTAGCGCGCGGTATTACGTTGTACAGCGCGCATACCACCCTCGACGCCAACCCGAGCGGACCTGTACGGACCTTGGCGCGGGATCTGGATCTGCGGGATACGGAAATACTGGATCCGACGAATACCGGGGCGAACGGGCAGGGATCTTTCGGTTTCGGCTTTGTCGGCAACCTGCCGCACGTAATGCCTTGGGCGGAGTTCAACCGCATGCTGCGTGCGACGCTCGGCCGCTTCCAGGCCCGGATCTGCGGCAGAACGCCGGAAGCCGTTTCCCGCATCGCCTGTTGCCCCGGTTCCGGCGCTTCGCTGGCAGCCGCGGCGGCGCAGGCCGGGGCCGATCTGTTCATTACCGGCGACCTCAAGTACCACAGCGCATTGGAGGCCTCGGATATGGGCCTGTGCGTGCTGGATGTCGGCCATTTTATTCTGGAAGAACAGATGATGCGCAATTTCGCCGGGCTGCTGGCCCGCGAACTGCGTGTGCCTGTGCGCTTTTTCCCCGGCCGCGATCCCTTTGCGCGCCCGGAATCAACCGTCATGCACGACACTTAGGGTCGGGAGGAATATTCTTGAGCCATTATCTGGAACAAATCAATCTGTTGCGCTCCCTGCAGAAAGTGGACGACGAAATCCACCACATCCGCAACGAACTGGAAGCCGCCCCGAAAGAAGTAGAAGACCTGCGGACGCGTTTCGAGGACACCGTGCTCTACCGGGAGCGTCAACAGGACAAGACGACACACCTGATTGATCAGGAAAAACGCCTGAGTACGGAAATCGACGACGATGCCGCGCGTATCAAGAAAAGCAAAGGCAAGCTCATGTCCGTGGAAAACGCCCGCGAATACCATGCCGCGGTGCGGGAAATGGATTCTCTGGAGCGCGTGAACCGCAACCGTGAAGAAGAAAGAAACGCCCTGACGGACGAGCTGGAGCGCCAATCCTCCGCCCTGGCCGAGATCGAAGCGGAATACGTGGTTCTTGAAAAAAAGCTCGCCGAGGCGGAAGCCGGGTTGCAGGCCCGTATCGCCGAGGCGCAGGACAAACTGAATGTTCTGCTGCTGAAGCGCAGGCAAGCCGGCAGCCAGGTGCCGTCCCCCGTTTTCGCCCGCTACGAGTTTATTCGGGAGCGACTGGAGCACCCGGTCATCGTCCCGGTGACGGACGGCGTGTGCTCAGGCTGTCACATCGCTATTCCCCCGCAAAATTTCATTGAGTTGCAAAAAGCCTCGCAGATTCTTTCCTGCCCCAACTGCCAGAGACTCACGTTCTGGAGCGAACATTTTCCGGGGGAAAAAAGTTCCGGGTGACGGGCGCGAGGCGTTGATCCCGCATGACAGCGTCGACACCGGGAAAAGGATGCTGCGCATCGGAGTCGTCAACAATGCTTTGCGCCTTGAAATAACAGGCGCGGGACGTGCTGTGCGCGTCGGAGTCGTCAGCGAAAGCGGGCCGGATCATCGCTGTGCGCGGGGCCGCAAGGCATCTGCGCAGGGAGGAAAGTCCGGGCTCCGCAGGGCACGGCGCCGGGTAACGCCCGGGTGGAGCGATCCACGGCAAGTGCAACAGAAAGCAGACCGCCCCGCGTCACGCGGGGTAAGGGTGAAAGGGT
>JAITDR010000171.1 GCA_031282465.1 Desulfovibrio sp. | reverse complement strand
CCCCTACCGCATTGTCTATGCCGGAGGAGAACTGTGTCCCGTGAAAAATCGCGACGGCCGACTTGTCAACAGCTTCCAGAATTTTTCAATGATTGCCTGCGTACTGTAGTACTATTATTCAGCCGTATAGTTCTTAACAATATGATTGCTTGATGTCTTGAAATAGCCCACTTTCGAGGCGTACGTGTCAGGAAAAAAGTGCTCCCGGTACTATGAATATCGACACGCCGGATGAGTCCGCCGCCGTGGCGGCGCTCAAAGTGCAGATACGCAAGTTGCAGCGGGAAAATACCGCGCTGAAAAACTCCATGACGCTGGCGGACTCCTTTACCCAAGCGCAGACGCGTTTCTACGCCAATTTACAAATTGAGAAATCGCGGCAGGAAAAATACCTGAACATGCTGCTCAGCAACAGCATCAGCATTATCCTGCTGTTGGACAAGGAAGGAGGGGTCGCATACTGCACGGCCCAGTTTCTTAAAATCGCCGGCATTGAAAACGGCGATACGCTCAAGGGGGTAAAATTTTCCGACCTCGTAAAAATAACGCAGCAGAACGGCTTTTCGCTGGCGCCGCTAACGGACCTGTTCGCGCAAGCCTATCGGGATAAAACCGTCGCGCGCGCCGAGATCCCCCTCCATATTGGTAAAGAAAGTGAAGTATGCGTGTTTTCCGTCTGCATAACGCCCTTGGTGGACCAGGGAAACAATATTGAGGGTTTCATGCTGCTTCTGCACGATATTACCGAGCTGGCCACAGCTAAGGAAAAGGCGGAACAGGCCAGTATTGCCAAAAGCCTTTTTCTGGCCCGCATGAGCCATGAAATACGCACTCCCATGAATGCCGTCATGGGGTTGAGCGAGTTGGCCGCCATGCACTACGGCAAGGCGCAGTGCATGGAATACATCGCCGGGATACAACAAGCCGGCGCGAACCTGCTGTCCATTATCAACGATATCCTTGATTTTTCCAAAATTGAGTCGGGGCGGATGGAGATAGCGCCGACGCGTTATGATACGGCTTCCCTGCTGAACGATATATTGATGATTATCAAGGTCCGTCTTGAAGACAAGCCTTTGTTGTTCGAGAGTGAGCTGGATGAGTCCATGCCGGCCTCGCTCTTCGGCGATGAAATGCGTGTGCGTCAGATATTGCTGAATCTTTTATCCAATGCCGTCAAATACACCCGGAAAGGTTTCATCAGATTTTCGGTCAAATGCGATTTTTTGTCTCCGGAAACGGTCAGATTGACGTTCATAGTCGCCGACAGCGGCATCGGCATCAAGGCCGAGCATTTGCCGCGTCTTTTCGGGGATTTTGTCCGCCTTGACCAAATGCACAACAGGGCTATTCAGGGCACCGGCCTGGGGTTGGCCATCGCGCGCAGTTTATGCTGCGCCATGGGCGGCGATATACGCGTGACGAGCGAATACGGTGTGGGTTCGACCTTCACCGCGACCGTCATGCAGGGAGTCGCCGACGCCCGTCCCATGGGTTCACTGAGCGGCAGAACAGCCGGCAAAGTCCGGGGGCGGGACATTCGTTTTACCGCACCGGACGTCCGCGTACTCATTGTCGACGATATGGACACCAACCTGATGGTGGCGGAAGGTCTGCTCGCGCCGTACAAAATGAAGACCGACGTCTGCCGGAGCGGAGAGGACGCCCTGACGCTGGTTGAAGCGCATGCCTACGACCTTGTCCTCATGGATCACATGATGCCGGGTATGGACGGCATGGAAGTGACGCGCGTCATCAGGGCCATGCCCGAGGAACGCTGCCGGACGATGCCTGTTGTCGCACTCACAGCCAACGCCGTATCCGGCATGCGTGAAATGTTTCTGGCAAACGGGTTCAATGATTTTCTTTCCAAACCCATAGAAGTGCCCAAACTGGATGCGTTGTTGAGACAATGGATTCCCGACGCGAAACGTCGAAAACTGCCGTCCGGCGACGATTACGGTTTGGGAGAGAACGGCTGCGGAAACGACGTGCGGCAAAGCACGGAGGATTCCGAGCCGCCTTTTCCCGAAATCGCGGATCTGGACACCACCGCCGGGATTGCCCGGATGGGGGGGGCGCAACGCCGCTATCTTGACTTGCTGACGGTGTTCCGGAGGGACGCGCAAGCCGCTGCGCCGTTGCTTGCGCGCGAGCCGGACACCGCGTCCCCGGGAGCTGCCGGGGGAGAGATTCCCGCTCCGGCTCCTGCGGAAGGTTCCGGGCAAAGCCCGGGCGGTTCCCTGCGCGCCTTCGTCACGCAGGTTCATGCTCTGAAAAGCGCTCTGGCCGCCATCGGCGCGGACGACCTGTCGCAGACGACCGCCGTGCTGGAAAAGGCGGGCCGAGCGGGCGATATGCCCGTAATCCGTGAGCATCTTGCGCCGTTTAGAGAAAGGCTTGCAGCCCTTACGGAGCGCATAGGCGAGGTTGTTGCGCGTATGTCGGCAGCGTCGCCCTCCGGGGACGGCGCGGCGACGCGCAGACCGGAAATCGACAACGCCTTGGCGCGCCTGCAGAAGGCATTGGAGGCAAGGGATATCGACGCGACCGATGCCGCATTGGCGCGTCTGCAGGCCCTACCCTTGTCCGGAGCGTTGCTGGACGCCGTAACCGCAACAGCCGACTGCGCCCTGGAGGCAGACTTTCAAAAAGCGGCGGACATCGTGGACGCCCTGATCACGCAGAAGGCGTGAGCGGCGCGGTCCGCAACGTCACATCAAGCCGCTCTTTCCGACGCCGTGCACCGCAGGCAACAGGGGATGGAAGGCGAGCGGCGCCGGCCGTGTCGAAGCCGCTTGTAAACACACCGAAGCGGACTTCGGAAGCGCGGTTCAGCCCGCGGGGCAGTCCAATTCCAGTCCAATGGGGCAGTGGTCGGAGCCGGGCACGGCGTCCTCAATCCAGGCGTTTTTCACCTTGCCTTTCAATTCCTCGGACACGAAGAAATAGTCTATACGCCAACCCACGTTCCGCTCTCTCGCTCGGACACGGTAGGACCACCACGTATAGCCTGCCGGCTTGTCGCCGTGTACCAAGCGGTAGGTATCCACGTAACCCGCAGCCGTGAAACGGTCCATCCAGGCCCGTTCGACGGGCAGAAAGCCGGAAACGTGTTCGTTTTCCGCAGGCCGGGCAAGGTCTACAGGCTTGTGCGCCGTGTTGAAGTCGCCGCATACCACGATGGGTTTGGAGCGGCGCAGTTCTTCCGCTCTACGCAAAAATGCGTCATAGTAGCCGAGCTTGTAGTTCAGGCGCGCCTCGTCTTTTTGCCCGTTGGGAAAATAGACGTTGAGAAAATGAAAGGCAGGCAGTTCCAAATGGATGAGCCGCCCTTCGCCGCGGAAGGCCGGGTCCGGCAAATCATACTGTTCGGCCAGGGGCGCGATGCGTGAAAAGGCAGCAACGCCCGAATAGCCGCGCTTTTTGGCGGCCGGCAGCCAGAAAACACGGTATCCGGCGACCGTTCTGTATACTTCCGGAACATCCGTAAACTCGGCCTTGACCTCCTGCAGTCCGACAATGTCCGGCGCGGTACGGGCGAACCAGGACCATGCCCCGCCGGCGCACAGAGCGCGGAAGCCGTTAACGTTCCATGAATACAGGCGCATAATCGCAATGCTCCGGTGAGATATCACACTTGTGCTGTCATAACAGGCGTGAAGACTGCGAAGCAAAAAACGCGGTTTCTGCTTCGCTCACGCCGTTGCGGCGGCGCGCCCGGCGTTGCCCGACCTCCGTGTCACGGCATGCCGCGAACGACATGACACTAACCTGCCTCAATGAAAGGCCCGTTGAAGGCGACGTCGATCACTTCCAGAAAAATTTTACCCTTGGGCGCTTCCACAACGACTTCGTCGCCGCTTTCCCGGCCGAGCAGCGCCCGGCCTACCGGGGAAAAAATGCTCACTGCGTGTTTTTTCTTGGGCACGAAGTCCGTTTCGTCCGGTCCGACCAGCGTATATTCGCGCTCTTCGTCTGTCTCAAGGTCTCTCAGGCGCACAGTGGCACCGAAAGCTATGCGATCGCCGCGCATCTGCTCCGGCTTGACCACATTGTAGAGGGCCATTCGTGATTCAATGGAATTTATCCTGGCCTCCAGCATGGCCTGCCTCTCCCGCGCGGCTTCGTAGCCCGCGTTTTCGCTGAGGTCGCCTTCTTCTCTGGCGTCTTTGATGGCTTGAATAATTTCAGGGCGTTCCTTTTTGAGACGCTCAAGTTCCCTGTATACGCGCGCAAGCCCCTGTTCGGAAACGGGAATGCTCTCCATATCGTGCCCCTCCCGACGACACAACTCGGGAATATGTTGCATACCGTCGGCGTTGAATCTGCAGCAGCACCTGCCGCCGGCTGAATCCGTGTCCCGGCCTGACAGAGGCCGGGCCGATTGCCCCTTCACTGAAGCAGCGGGTTGATATCGCAAACCATATCGGTATCTTTGGAGAAAACAAAATATCCGGAAGCCTGCCTGAGCTTCCGGATGCCCTTCGCCGGGTAAAGCGAAATGTGTTTACCCTATGCCGGCGATGCAGTCAAGTTGCGCGCGGCAGTTGCGCGCGGCATGTTGCCGGAGCAGTCGAAAGAGTACCATAACTGATGAACTATCAACATGTAATATTTCAGGATCAACGACACTCTACCGAGGCCGTCCTGTGCAGATACGCCGCGTGAGGAAACGCCGTCACTGTTGCGTCCGGCACATTTCCTCCTTGACTTCGGGCATACACAGCATGTATGTAGTTACTTGTAAAGAGCAGTAATCTCGCGAAGTTCCGATGCATCGCTTTTTTCGTCTGCGGAATACCGGCAAGTGAACGGGAGGCAATGCAGTGCTTTCGGCAACCGGACTGTTACGTCGGCGCTTTTTGTTCTGCGCCGCGCTCTCGATCTTCCTTGCGCTCCCGCTTGCAGGCAGGCAGGCGCGGGCCGATACGATGACGCCGGTCTTCGTCCGCCTTGAGCCCGGTCTGGAACTGGCGCAAGCCACCGTCCGCGGCGGTCCGGACGGTCGCGAAGCCCTTTTCACAATGCTGCGGATCGACCCGGCGCTGCACACCTTTACCCTGTGCATGGCGTCGGAAGAAGGCCGCGCGATGTCATTGCCGGACTGGAGCGCACAACGCGACCTTCGGGCCGGAATCAACGCCTCCATGTACCTGCCGGACGGCATCACCAGTACCGGGTACATGCGCAACGGGGAATCCGTCAACAACGAGAACGCCGGCCCGAGACTCGGGGCATTTTTTGCGGCGGGGCCGCATAGGCGCGGCCGGATTACGCCCGGCGGCGCGGCGGGAGACGCAACGAGTCCTTGCCCGGAGCAAACAGGCGGGGTCTGCGGGAGGCGCGGCGCTCATTCGGCCGCATTCCCGGCGGCCTGCATTTTGGAGCGCGATGCGCCCGGCATGCCGGAAATCCTTGAAGAGTACGCTGTGGTGGTGCAGAATTTCCGGTTCATGGACAAAGAGGGCAATGCGCTCTGGCCGGAGGGCGGCCGCGCCGCAGGTATGGCCGTCGTGGCCGAAGACGACGC
>JAITDR010000165.1 GCA_031282465.1 Desulfovibrio sp. | reverse complement strand
CAAAATACGGCTCCCCCGGAGCAAAGCCTGCGCGACGGCGTTGTCCGCGTTGTACATGCAACGCTCCGGGTTTCCCGCGCTCCACACTTGCGCCCGCACGGCGTAAAGGCAGGGAAAGACAATGCAGAGCAGACGATGCAGGATCGTGTTGGTCGACGACAGCGCGGCCAATCTTGCCATGGGCAAATCCATGCTGAAAGACACCTACGAGGTGTACCCGTGCCCCTCGGCAAAAAAAATGTTCGAGATACTGCAACATGTGACGCCGGACCTCATCCTGCTCGACATCATGATGCCTGAAATGGACGGCTGTGAAGCGATCCGGCGGTTGAAGGCCGATACGCGCCGGGCCGATATTCCGGTTATCTTCCTGACCTCACGGACGGATGAAGGCAGCGAATTGGAAGGGCTCAGCCTGGGAGCCATCGATTATGTGACCAAGCCGTTTTCTGCGCCGCTCCTCCTGAAGCGCATCGAAAACCATCTTCTGATTGAATCCCAGAAAAAAGAACTGAAAAATTACAATGACAACCTGCAACAAATGGTGCGTGACAAAACAGCCCAGGTCGTTGAACTGCAAAACGCCGTGCTTTCCACTGTAGCCGACATGGTCGAATGCAAGGACAACCGGACGGGCGGGCATATCTTTCGGACGCAGATGTACATTGAACTCATGCTGAACAAGATGCTTGAAGATAAAATTTATTATGATGTGCTTTCATCATGGGATATTGATTTGTTGATTCAGTCTGCACAGCTTCACGATGTAGGCAAAATTGCCATCCGCGATGCAATTCTGAACAAACCCGGCAAGTTGACACCCGAGGAATTCGAGGAAATGAAAACGCATGTAACCATCGGGGCGGCAACCATAGACGGAATTGCGAAAAGGACGTCGGAACGGGCTTTTCTGCGTTATGCGCGCAACATCGTCGGCGCACATCATGAGAAATGGGACGGTTCCGGGTATCCCGCGGGCCTGCGCGGCGACGACATCCCCCTGGAAGGACGGTTGATGGCCATAGCCGACGTCTACGATGCGCTGATTTCGTCTCGGCCCTACAAACCCCCGTTCACGACAAAGGAAGCCGAAGAGATTATCCGGTCCGGGCGGGGAAGCCATTTCGACCCCGTATTGGTTGACGTGTTCAGTCGGGTGACCGACGATTTCGCAAGTATTGCCGCACACTGCCGCTGAAGCGGATGAATTTTGATGAGGCGTTACATTTTCGGGAACAAGTTCGGTTGATAAGCACGTCTGACGTTGTCGCAGGATTTGACGGTTCAGCTTTTTTTCTTTACTTTTCGCTAAAGAAATAAGGAGTAAATGTATTGTTTTCAATAGAAGGCGGGATATACTAAAAACCATTCCTTATGCCTTTAAAAGAGAAATGTTGAATTTAATCAATATAGTTTTGCTTTGCAACCTATTAATGAAGAGTGGCCGGTTTCTCTTTTTTATCATTCCGAGCCGAACAAACGTATTGAAGTTCTTGGTGAATACTGAGAATTCGTTTGCCGGTCGTGCCGTATACCCATCGCCGCACTGCCGCCGGGTGATTTCAAACGCGCTTACCGATTCAGGCTGTACCATACCCCTCTACCCTTACCGTGCATAGTCAGTTGTTTGTTTTCCACCAGTTTGCGGAAATGGTCTTTCAAGGTGTTGCGGCCGGCCCCGGTCAGAGTGACCACAGCTTTGTTCGTTACCCTGCCGTGTTCGCGGGCGTATTCCAAAATTTGCAGGGAGAGTTCGGGCAGAGCCGCCAACACTGTATGCTCCTGCTCCACCTTCGCTTCCAGCCGCTTCATTTGCCGATGCAGGGAACGTAGGAAAAACAACAGCCAGGGGTGCCAATCGGGAGCATCCGTGCGGATTGTTGTTTGCGTCCGGCGCAAGGCCAAGTAATAGCCCTCTTTGCTGTTTTCGATGACACTCTCAAGAGAACTGTACGGCGTGTAGGCATAACCGCAACGTAACAGCAGAAGCGTGGTCAGAATACGGGACAAGCGTCCGTTGCCGTCCTGAAACGGATGGACGGCAAGAAAGGTCACGATAAAAATGCCGATTACCGGCAGCGGGTGCAGGCTTTTGGTTTCCAGCGCGGCATTGGTCCATTCGATCAGCTCGCGCATGAGTCGGGGAGTATCAAAAGGCGCAGCGGTTTCAAAGACGATGCCGATCTGCCGACCGTGCTCGTCAAAGGCCGCCACATTGTTCGGGGAAGTTTTGTAGCTCCCGCGATGGCGTTCGTCTTTGTCGCTGTGGCGCAGCAAGTCGCGATGAAGTTGACGGACATGATTTTCCGTCAGGGGAATGTACTCCCAAGACTGAAAAATTTGCTCCATGATTTCCGCGTATCCGACAACCTCCTGCTCGTCACGCGAAGAGAAAGACTTGATGGAAAGATTGCCCAACAGCCTTTCCACTTCGCTGTCGGAAAGCCTGCTTCCCTCAATGCGGGTGGAGGAGCCGATACTTTCAATGGTTGCGACCCGACGCAGGGCTGAAAGCCTCTCCGGGGCGAGAGTTCCCAAGGCTTTCCATGCACCTTTGAATTCGTCGATTTCCGCAATCAGGCCAAGGAGTTCCGGTGTGATGACCAGTGTGTCGGTCTTAATCATACCCATTTATACACCCACAAACATCCAATTTACCAAGCCGCAAATCCGCAATGTTTCCATGCGTGGTAACTTGTTATCTCATATAGTTACTATGCAGCTCCAAATCTCCCCGGGATGCCCTTTCACCGTTCACAGCGCGGCATCGAAACGCAGGAACTGCATAATCAGCCCGGCGCGGCCCTGAGTCGCCGAGCGCAGGGCGCCTGCAAACCCGAAAAGGGCGTGCATGGGGGCCAGCGCCCGGATCAGCTTTTGTCCGGCGTGGTCGTCCATTTCTTCTATTTTGGCCTGCCGGGCGCCGAGCAGGGCGAACGTCGCCCCGAGAAAGTCTTCCGGCACGGCGAGATCAAGGCGCATGACGGGTTCCAG